>JBBQKE010000034.1:0-10426 GCA_038326585.1 Actinomycetales bacterium
CCTGCCCTCCCCCGCCCGCAGGGTCGCGAGGTCGTAGAACTCACTCGCGACATGCACGTCGGCGAGCTCATCCCAGTGGGCCCGGTTGACCCGGGCCCACTCAGGTGAGTCGTCGTGCGTCATCGACCAATCAGTCGCTGAGCGCGATAGCGCGTTCGAGCGCCTCTTGCAGTCGCTCGTCAGCCTCGGCTGCCGCGACCAGGTCGTTGGCGGCGTAAGCGGCTTCACGATCGAGCAGAGCGTCGCGAGCGTCGCGCAGCGCCTCGGCGAGTGCGGCCGAGATCTCGACACCAGGCTCGGTCGGATCGACCGGGTCGGTCGGGTCGCCGGGCTCGGTCGGATCAGTCGGAAGCGTCGGGTCGACTCCGCCGTCGCCCGCAGCGGCACCGGAGTCTCCGCCGAACAGCGAGTCGAGAGCCTCGTCGAGCGTGTCTTCGAAGGCGATCGAGTCACCGAAGGCGACCAGAATCTTGCGCAGCAACGGGAAGCTGGTCTCACCCGTCGACTGCACGTAGACCGGTTGCACATAGAGGAACCCGCCACCGATCGGCAGCGTCAGCAGGTTGCCACGCAGAACCTCGGTCTCACCGCGCTCGAGCAGAGCGAGCTGGTTCGCCACCTCGGGGTCAGAGCTGAACTGGTTCTGCACCAGACCCGGGCCCGGAATCGTCTGCGAAGGCAGCGTCAGCAGGGTGAGCTTGCCGTAGTCCTCTCCAGGGTCGGCGTTGGCCGCCAGATAACCGGTGAGCACGTTGCGCTCGTTGTCGCTCGCCGTGCGAGGAATGAAGGTCGAGTAGAGCGTGAAGCCAGGCTCGCTGGCACCCGGCACCTGCATCGTCAGGTAGTACGGCGGTTGCAGCGTCGGCGCGAGGGCCGATGAGGTCGGGTCGTTCGGCGTGCGCCACTCGTCATCGGTCGAGAAGAACGAGCCCGGGTCGGTCACGTGATACGCACCCAGAATGTTGCGCTGCACCTTGAACAGGTCGGCCGGGTAGCGCACGTGCGAGAGCAGCGCTTCGCTCATGCCCTCGGCCGACTCCAGAGTGTTCGGGAACACCTTCTGCCAGGTCTGCAGAATCGGGTCTTCGGTATCCCACGCGTAGAGCGTGACCGAGCCGTCGTAGGCGTCGACCGTGGCCTTCACCGAGTTGCGGATGTAGTTGATCTGGTCGAGCGGGAAGGCGGGGGCCGGCGTGTAGGTGTCGGCGATCGCCTCGCTCAGCGCCACGGTGGTCGAGTAGGGGTAGCTCGCGCTCGTCGTGTACCCATCGACGATCCAGACGATGCGGCCGTCAACGATCGCCGGGTAGGGGTCGTTGTCGAGCGTCAGGTACGGCGCTGCCTTCTGCACGCGCTCGAGTGGGCTGCGGTCATAGAGAATCTGCGAGTCGTCGGTCACGGCCTCTGACAAGAAGATCTGCTCAGACTGAAACTTCATGGCGTAGAGCAGCCGCTTGAACACGTTGTCGAGCGACGGGCCGCCGTCGCCCGTGAAGGTGTACGTGGCGTTGCCCGTCTGGTCTTCGTTGCCCTCAGAAGGGAAGTCGAGTTCGAGATTGTCGCCGCCACCGACGATCGAGTACAGCGGTGAAAACTCGCCGAAGTAGATCCGCGGCTCATACTCGCCAAGCTCGGTCGTCAACTGACCGCCGGTCGGAATGCCACTTTCGAGAAACTGCGGGCGACCGTCGCCGGTGCGCTGGTTGCCGTAGGCGGCCACGACGCCGTAGCCGTGCGTAAAGACGATGGTGTTGTTGACCCAGTTCTGCGACGTCTGGCCGTCGGGGTTCAACTCGCGCAGCGAGATGACCGTGTCTTGCGTGCGGCCGTCGATCTCGTAGCGGTCGACGTCAAGGAAGTCGGGGAACTGGTAGTACTGCCGGAACTGTTCCAGCTGGGCGAACGCGGTGCTGACGAGAGCGGGATCGAGAATGCGGATGTTCGCCGTGGTTTCGGCGTCTTCACGCAGTGCGCCCTCAGTGGCCGTGGTCGTTGCGTCGTAGGAGATCTCTTCAAGCCCCGAGACCCCGTAGGCGTCTCGCGTGGCTTCAATGTTGCGCTCGATGTACTGCGCCTCGAACTCACGAGCGTTCGGCTCGACCTGGAACCGCTGCACGATCCACGGGTAGACGCTGCCGATGAGCAGGCCGCTGATGATGAGCAGTGCCGTACCGACGATGGGCAGACGCCAGCGGCCGATGATGGCCGTGACGATGAACAGCACCGCGACGAGCAGGGCGATGCCCGCGAGAATGCCGCGGCTGGGAATGGTCGCGTTCGCCTCGGTGAAGCCTGCACCGATCGCGAGGAAGCCATCGCTCGGTTGAATCACCGTGGCGTACTGGTCGAACCAGATGCTGACGCCCTGCAGCGCGATGTAGAGGGCGGCTGTCAGCGACAACTGGATGCGGGCGGTGCGCGAGATGCGGATCTCGCGGCCGTTGACGCGAATGGCGCCGTAGAGGTAGCTCGTGGCGACCGCGGCGAGCGCCGACAGCAGCACGACCGCCGAGGCGAAGGCGATGACGCCGCGGATCACCGGCAGTTCATAGACGAAGAACGAGATGTCGAGGCCGAACTGCGGGTCAACCTGCCCGAACGGCGTGCGGTTGAGCCACTGCAGAATCATCTGCCACTGGCCCGCCGCTGTGACACCGGCGAAGAGACCGAGCACGGCCGGAATGCCGAGCATCGCGACACGGCGCAGCGGCTCGACGACCTCTTGATAGCGGTCGAGTTGCGAGTTGAGCTTCGCGTAGACCGGGCGCGAGCGGTAGGCGATCTGCAGGCTCGCCCACACCGGCAGGAACATGCCGAAGAAGCCGATGAGGAACATCACGCCCGTGGCGATCCACTGCGTCGTCAGCACGTTGAGGAAGCCCAGCTGATCGAACCAGAGGATGTCGGTGTAGACGTTCGCGAACACGAAGAAGAGCACGACGATCACGCCGAGCACGGCGGCAGAGATCGCGAGCGTCGCGCGGGATCGGTTGGCGGGGGGTGCGGTGGTCGTCACAGAAGTACTCCCAAGTCTGGAGGGCGATCCTTCCCAGCCTAGCGGGCGCAACCTGGCAGGCGCCCGCCGTGATCCCTATCGTTCGCAGCGGGCGAGCTCGGTCAGATCACCGTCATCGGCAATGGTCTGCAGCACGCCGATCGCCTGGTCGAGGGTCGTGATGGCGAAGACCTCGAGGCCTTCGGGCACGTTGCCGGCGACGTCGTCGCAGTTGTCGATCGGGGCCAAGAACCAGTCGGCGTCGGCCGCCACTGCGCCGTGCATCTTCTGCACAATGCCACCGATCGGCCCGACACTGCCGTCTGCCGAGATCGTGCCGGTTCCGGCAACCTCCTCGCCCCCCGCGAGCGACTCGCGGGTGAGCGTGTCGATGATGCCGAGCGCGAACATCAGGCCAGCGCTCGGCCCGCCGACATTCTCGAGCTCGATCTCGACCTCGAAGGGAAAGACGTATTGCCCGGCGATGAGCACGCCGATCACCGGCACGCGCGGCTCGACCTCGCTGAGCACGGGAGTGACCTCGACGATGCGGTCCACCCCTTGGCGCTGGATGCCGAGCTCAACAGGGGTGCCGGTGCCGTTGGCGGCGATCGCGGCGCGCAGCGCCGTGACATCCCGAACCGGCTCGTCGTTGACGGTGAGAATGACGTCGTCGGTCTCGACCAGGCCCTCAGCAGGACTGCCTTCGAGAGTCTCGACGATGAGCAGGCGACTCTCGTAGGGTTCGCCGATCGAGCGCATGGCGGCGGCGATGGCCTCTTGCTGCGAGTTCTCCATGTCAATGCGGCTCTGCGCGCGGCGATCTTCGGTGCTGATACCCGGGGGGAATACCGCATCGACGGGGACGACCGACTGCGTGGGGTCGAGCCACGCGCGCATGACCTCGAACCATGAGGGCGCTTGGTCGCGGTTGCCATAGACGTTGACCGTCGTGAGGCTGAGTGACCCCGGTGTCTCGTAGGTCGGCTCGGTAGGAATCTGAATGAGGGGAACCTCGTCACCCTCGATGGTCACGGTGCCGAGAGTGTCGATGACCGGCCCCGGACGCTCGATCACGTAGGGCGACGGCAGCACGGCAAGCCCGAACACGCCGAACAGCGTGAGCGCCAGCAGCAACCAGCCGACGCGGCGTCCGCGAAGTCGAGCGTCGTCGACAGCACCGCGTTCATCGGTGAACAGGCTCACCGGGCTCCTCTCGATACGGCCGCGTAGGGATGTTCGCCCACGGCGCAGTCACGCCGGGACAGCCTAGGCGAAAACCCACCAGCCACCGAGGCAAGGCCACTAGCGTAGGAATCATGGCTGATGATTCGCTTGGCGGCGCCGAAGAAGAGTTTCGCGAGATGATCGCGAAGTTCTTGGCGGGCGAGGGCGACATCGATCCCTCGAAGCTCGCGGGCGCTGCGGGTCTGCCCACTGACCCACTCATGGTGGCGCGGCTGATGGGCCAGCTGCAGAAGGCCATGAACGCCAACGGCGATGGCATCGACTGGCAGCTCGCGCGCGACGAGGCGGGGCGCATCGCCGCTGAAGGCTCAATGCGGTCGAGCAATGCCGAGCTCGATCAGCTGCGGCAGGCGCTCAACATCGCCGCACTCTGGCTCGACGAGGCCACCGCGATCACCCAGCTCACCTCAGAGCCCACGCTCATCACCCGCGCCGAGTGGGCACGCCTCACACTGCCGGTCTGGACTCAGCTCGCCGAGCCGGTCGCCACGTCTATCGCCGACTCGCTCACCTCGGTGCTCGATGAGCAGATGCCCGAAGAGCTCAAGGGCATGATGGGCAATGCCGCGCAGATGATGCGCTCGCTCGGTGGAACCCTTTTTGCTTTGCAGCTCGGCCACGTGGTCGGGCAGCTGTCGTCTGAGGTGGTGTCGGGCGGCGACATCGGCATTCCGTTGCTGCCGGGTCGCGACGAGCATGACGTGCAGGCAGCTCTGCTGCCGCAGAACCTCTCAGCGTTCGGCGCGGGCCTCGACATTCCGGCCGACCAGATTCAGCTTTATCTCTCTGTGCGCGAGCTCGCGCACGCTCGACTGTTTCGGCACGCGCGCTGGTTGCGCCTGCACCTCATCAGCGCCATCACCGACTACGCCCGCGGCATTCGCATCGACACCGATCGCATCGAGTCGCTCGCGGCCGAGTTTGACCCGTCAAACCCCGAGAGCCTGCGCGAGGCGCTCACGAGTGGCGCGCTGATTCCTCCGAAATCAGAGGCTCAGGTCGCGGCCCTCGCCCGACTCGAGACCACGCTGGCTCTCATCGAGGGCTGGGTCGACGTCGTCACGGCGCGTGCGACGACCCGCTTGCCGCGCGCTGATGCCATCGCCGAGATGGTGCGTCGACGTCGAGCCTCGGGCGGCCCGGCCGAGAGCGCCTTCTCGACCCTGGTCGGCCTTGAGCTGCGCCCGCGTCGACTGCGCGAGGCTGCGGCGTTCTGGCAGGCCGTCGAGACCGCGGTCGGGGCCGAGCAGCGCGACGCGCTCTGGGCGCACCCCGATCTGCTGCCGACGGCCGACGACATCGACGACCCGAGCCGCGTCATCGCGGGGTTGGAGGGCAGCGGCGGCGCAGAGTCTGACGCGCTCGATCAGGCGCTCAGCGATCTGCTGAGCGACGACGGTGCCTCGCGCCCCATCGAGGGGGCGCCGGGCGAAGCACCCGACGAGCCCGACCGGCCGAGCGAGCCGACCGCCTAGGTCGAACTGTGGAGGCCGCGCTCGCGAACCTGGCGCGCGCCGCATCATGTGCGGCATGATTCTGCGACTCGACTCTCGCCGCCCCATCGTCTGGCGCTCACCGCGCGCTCTCCAGATCGGCGTCGACCCCCTGCTGGCCGTGCTCGACGAGGTGTCTGACGGGGATGCTCGCCTCATCGACGCGCTCACCGCCGGTGTGACGCGCGCAGGGTTGGGAACCCTCGCGGCCCAGGCCGGCGTGGCCGCGCACCGCGTCGACGAGGTGCTTGAGGCTGTAGCCCCCGCGCTCGAGCGTCAGCCCTCGCCGGGCGACGAAAGCACGGGCGTCTCGCGGCGCCCGCCCGTCGCGATCGTCGGACGCGGGGCCGCGGCCGCGCGGGTCGCGGGCGTGCTCGGTGAGGCCGGGCATCCGGTTGCCCTGGGTGAATCGATCACTCGTGTCGGAGGCCGACGGCCGGGCGCTGCCGTGCTCGTCAGCGGCTATGTGGCTGATCCCCTTGAGCATCAGCGGTGGCTGCGCCGCGACATTCCGCACGTGGCCGTCGTGTTCGGCGAAGTCGCGGTGACGATCGGGCCGTTCGTCGTGCCCGGCATCACGGCATGCCTCACGTGCGTCGAGCGGCGGCGTTCGGCAGACGACCCGGCCTGGTCGGCCGTCGCGCCTCAGTTGTGGGGCCGCTCTGCCCCGACAGAGACCGTCGCACTCGCCACCGAGGCCGCGGTCGAAACCCTGCGGATGCTGCGGGGTTGCAGCGTCGAAGGGGCCGCCGTGCGCCTCGACGTCAACAGCGGCGAACGCTGTGAGCGGGTCTGGCAGCCGAGCGAGCACTGCGGCTGCCGCGGGCTCAGCTCGAGGCCGGCGCGCGTACCTCATCAAGAAAACGGCTCGGCGCCCGTTCGGCCCGCGCCGACGTCTGCCGCTGCGCCCACGACAACTCGAGCACTCGCCGCGCTCGGGTGATGCCCACATAGAACAGTCGCCGCTCTTCGTCGACTGCCTCGAGCCCCTGCGCGAAGGTGATCGGCACGAGGCCTTCGCTGAGTCCGGCGATGTACACGACATCCCACTCGAGGCCTTTCGCAGCGTGCAGGGTCGCGAGGGTGACCGCCGCCCTCGTCGGAGCATGCTGCTGCTGCTGTCGCCGTTGCAGCTCGCGCACGAAGTCGGCCAGCGTGGTGCCCGCCGGCGCCTCTTCGGCGAGAGTGAGCAGGGCGTTGAGGCTCTCCCACTTCGCGCGCTCGGCACCGCCGCCCTCGGGCGGGTCTTGCCGCCAGCCGAGCCCGCGAATGACATCGCTCACACTCTTGAACAGCGGCTCATCGACGATCGAGATCGAGGCACCGCGCAGCAGCATGATGGCTTGCTTGACCTCAATCTGATCGAAGAAGCGACTATCGGCGCGCGACTGCACGGGCACGCCGAACCGGCTGAGCGCCGACTCGAGCGCGATCGACTGGGTGTTGATTCGATAGAGCACAGCGATCGATTCGGGCGGGGTTCCGTCGTCGATGCGGCGCGCGATCGATTGGGCGATGGATGCCGCTTCGGCCGCATCATCGACATGGCGCGTGACCGAGGGCGTCGCCCCGCGATCGCCGCCATCGCCTGCGGCGTGCAGCGTCAGAGCGCCCGGCCGCCCACGCATGAGCCGGTTGGCGAGCGTGACGATCTGCGAGGTCGAACGGTAGTTCTCTTCGAGCCGCACGACCCGGGCCTCGGGGTATTCGCTGCCGAAGCGCACGAGATAGTCGCTCGACGCACCGGCGAACGAGTAGATGGTCTGCGAGGCATCGCCGACGACGCACAGCTCGCGTCGACCGCCGAGCCACAGCGTCAGCAGATCGTGCTGCAGCGGCGAGACGTCTTGATACTCGTCGACGACGAAGAAGCGATATTGCGAGCGCACCTGGTCGGCGACGCGCGGCTCGGCCTCGATCATGCCTGCGGTCGCGAGCAGCACGTCTTCGAAGTCGATCTGCCGCCGCTCGTCTTTGATCGACTCGTATCTCTGCTGCAGAGCGACCATCGAGTCGACCGTCATGCGTGACGGCAACGACCGGGTCTGGGCCGCGCGCGCATACTCGTCGATCGATAGCTTGTTGACCTTGCGCCACTCGATCTCGGCGGCGGTGTCGCGCAGAGCGGCGGTGTCGAGGTTGAGCTTCAGCGCGCCGGCAGCCTGCCCGAGCACCGGGCCCTTGCCGTCGAGGATGCGCGGCGGAGTGCCCCCGGCGACGATCGGCCAGAAGTAGTGCAGCTGCCGCAGCGCCGCCGAGTGAAAGGTGCGGGCCGCCACGCCGTCGGCGCCGAGCGCCCGCAGGCGTCCGAGCAGCTCTCCTGCCGCGCGAGTCGTGAAGGTGAGTGCCATGACGCGCGTCGGATCGTAGGCTCCCGTCGCGACGCCGTAGGCGATGCGGTGCGTGATGGCGCGGGTCTTGCCGGTTCCCGCTCCGGCGAGCACGCAGACCGGGCCAAGAAGCGTCTCGGCGACCTCGCGCTGGCGTTCGTCGAGCGCGTCGAGCAGCCGATCAGCAACTTCGGTCACGGAGCATCCAGAGTGCCGCCGAACCAGTCTTCAATGATCGCCCGCGCTATCGAGGTGCGCCCCGGCAACAGCACGTCGCCGAGACTCGACTCGAGCTCGGTGCGGCTGAACCAGCGCAGGTCGAGGATCTCGGTGCCATCGGGGCGCAACTCGTCGCTGTGCGCCGGGTCGAGCGTGGCGCGAAAGCCCAGCATGAGCGAAGCAGGGAAGGGCCAGGGCTGCGAGCCGACATAGACCGGATCGATGATGCGCAACCCGGTCTCTTCGAAGACCTCCCGCACAACCGCCGCTTCGAGTGACTCCCCCGGCTCGACAAAGCCCGCGAGCAACGAGAAGCGGTTCGATTCCCACAGTGCGTTGCTGCCGAGCACGAGTCGGTCATCCGCGTCGGTGATGCCGACGATGATCGCGGCATCGGTGCGCGGGTAGAGCTCGGCGCCATCGCCCGAGTCGATGCGCACCCATCCGCCCTTGACCGATTCGGTCGGGTTGCCCGTGCGGGGCGAGAACTGGTGCGTCGCATGCCAGTTGGCGATACCCAGCGCCTCGATCACGAGCCCTGCGTCTCGGTCGCCGAGTCGATGCCCGAGTGTGCGCGGCGAGCCCCACAGAGCAACATCGGGCTCGAGCTCGGGGCCGGCCTCATCGTCGAGCACGACGGCGACCACCGCAGTGCCGGCCGCGAGGTCGGGCTCGTCGTCGAGGGTGCGTCCGAGATAGATGTGCAGGGCGTCGGCGGGCAGGGCCGAGTTCGGCAAGAACCGCAGGGCGGGTGCGGGCGCCGCATCCGTCGCCGCTCTGTGGTCGAGGTCTGCCAGCAGCACTTCGCCCCGCCAGAGCGCGATCACACGGGTGTCGGGGTCGGCGGCGAGCTCGTCGAAGAGATGCGGACGTTCGCGGCTGAGGTGGTCGCGATCGATGCGGTAGCGCGAGAGCGGCAGCTGATGCGTGAGCGAACGGTGCATCGTCGACCTCTCAGCAACTCGAAACCACGGCAGTGCCTAGCGGCCGTGACGGCGGCTCAGCACCCGCGCGAGGTGTGGCGAACCAGCTCGCCCGGCACGGGGCAACTTACCCTGTCGGTATGTCACGCCGCTCACCGTTAACCCTAGCCGCGCTCGCTACCTCGGCGGTTCCCGGTCTCGACGTGACCCACGCGGCTCCGCTCGGTGGAACAGGCGGCGACGTCGATTCGGCGTTGCTGAGCACGCGCGACGGTCGCACACTCACCATCCGCGTGCCGCGCACCGCCGCCGCCGAGAGCGAGCAGTCTGCCGACCTCGTCGCGATTCGTGCCCTCAGCGACGGCGTGCGGGCACGACTGCCGTTCGGGGTTCCGCGCCTGCTCGGCCAAGCTCCTCTCGACGGCACCCGAGCGATCGTGTCGGAGTTCGTCGACGGCACGCCGCTCACCCTCGAGCGCGTCACACCCGGCACCGCCGCCTCGATCGGGCAGGCGATCGCCGCGATCCACGCCTTGCCGACCAGCGTCGTTGCCGATGTCGGTCTGCCGCAACTGCGTGCGATCGACGTCATGCGCGAGGCCGTCACGACACTCGACCGCTCAGCCGCGACCGGCCTCGTTCCCGCTGCGCTACTGCGCCGGTGGGAGCTCGCGGTCGAAGATTCGACGCTGTGGCAGTTCACCCCCACCGTCATCAACGGCTCGCTGAGCGCCTCGTCGTTCTTGGTCGTCGGCGAGTCGGTCACGGGGTTGCTGGGCTGGGCACGACTGCAGGTCGGCGACCCCGCCCGTGATCTGTTCTGGATGCTCGGCTCGAGCGACCCGTCGGTGCCCGAGACCGGCTTCGACGCGTATCACCAGGCTCGCGGAATCCACGACCGTCAGGTCGGCCGACGCGCGGTGCTCGCCGCGGAACTCGAACTTGCCCGCTGGCTGCTGCACGGCACCGAGCGCCGCTCGACAGAGATCGTCGATGACGCCGTCGAGATGCTGCACGCCCTGCTCGATCGCGTGAGCGGCGACCTCACCAACCCGCTCGCGGTGGAGCAGCAGCCCTCCACCGGGCTCGATGACGTCGACGACTTGCTTGAGCGCGGAACCCCGCGCTCACCCACGTAGGGCTACAGAGCCGAGCGCGCCGCCTCGACCAACGCCTCGAACAGGCGCCGGTCGTCGGGCGACTCTTCGGGGTGCCACT
>JBBQKE010000035.1:0-10389 GCA_038326585.1 Actinomycetales bacterium
GGGAGCGTCGTCGACGACGAGCAGGTAGTCAGCCGCATGGCGCCCTACCAGTGTCATGAGTTCGTTGAGACGCGAGCCGACGTCGCCTCCGGCATCACCGGGAGCGGTGGCCAAGAGCGGTGCCAGAGCGCCGAGGGGCACCTCGCGCAGTTCTTCGAGCGCTACCACCGGTACGACGGTGCGGCCTCGCGCGGCCAGCGTCGAGGCGACTGACGCAGCGAGCGTCGTCTTGCCGACCCCGCTGGCTCCTCTCAGCACCTGGGCGCGCGCGGGTGAGCCCGTGAGTCCGCCGATGAGAGAGTCGAGCAATTCAGTGCGCGCGACGAGCGGCCATGGGGGCATGCGCTTCTCCTTGAACGACCCGCGACGAAGAGTAAAAGACATTCAAACCTGGTGCCAGGAATCCTAGAGGGGCACACTGGAAGGAACGACGACCGACGGGAGAATTGTTATGCGCCGAACTTCGATCATTGTCGCCCTCAGCGCCGGCCTCACGCTAACCCTTTCCGGCTGCTTCGCCAACCCGCTCGACCAGCTGACCGAGGGCCTCGTCGAAGGACTCGTTGAGGGAGGTGTCGAACAACTCATCGAGCAGGGTTCTGGTGTCGATGTCGACTTCGGCGACGGCGCCGCGCTTCCCTCCGGTTGGCCGGCAGAGCTCCCGGTGCCCAACGGCACCATCGTGATCTCGGGTTCGTCGGATGGCACCTCCACCATCGCTGTGACCACCAACCTCGCGTCTGCCGAGGCCGGGGTCGCCGAGCTGTTGAACGACGGCTTCACCATCGTGCAAGAGCAAGCCATCGGCGACGGTGCGAAGGTCTACATCCTCGAGAACGACAGTTACACCGTGTCGTATGCGTGGGGCGACAGTTCTGATGGAGAGGTCTTCTTGCAGTACGGCGTCACGCCCAAGAACTAGAGACGGTCATCCGCTGATTCGTAGCGCGGAATCGTGCGTTGACGCAGGATTCGTGCGCGCTTCACAACCACCGCCCTCGAGTGCGTGCGTAGGCTCGACTCAGCGCGGCTTTTCTGCGCGCCCGCACGCCTAGATGCACACCGAGACCTGACGAAGGAGGGACCCATGACCGACATCACTGCCGCGGCAGATCGCACCATCATCGGAGAGCCCGAGGTCGTCGAAGACGGTGCCGCCCGTGACCGCACCGCGTTGACGGATGCTGCGCTCACCGCCGCTGAGCTCGTCGCCGACCCGGCATGGGCGCGCCTCAAGGGCGCGGCCGAGGCGCTGCGACCGATGCAGGTGCATGACGGGAGCATCCCGGAGGCCGAGAATCACGCGTCGGCGGCCCTGCACGTCGCGACCATCGTCGAGGCGTTGCGCCACTTTGCACCGCTCATGCCGCACGACGAGCAGTACCTGCTCGCGTGCGCCGTCGACTTCGAACGCTGGGCCGACAGCGACTTCGTGGTGCCCGATTTCTACGATGCGCTCGACGCCTTTCACCCTGCGCGCGATCGTCGTGACGGCATCGCCCACCTCGTGGTCTTCCCGATGTACACGCAGAACGGGTCGGCCGACCGGCTCGTCGAGGCCGTGGTGTTCGAGGTCATCTGGCCCGACTTCGTGGCCGAGCTCGAGGCCGGCGACTACGGCAACGCGCTCTACCTGGGGCTAAGGTTCGCCGACTTCACCCCGGGCTACGACACGAACTCTGCCGTGCTGTTTCCTGAGTCGGTCGCTGTCACCCCGAGAGTGCCCGAGGGTTCGCGCGAGGGCACGCCCGCACAACTGCCCACCTTCACGTGGGGCGCGATCTTCGCCGACCGCGAGGCTGCGCGCTACCGTCGCGTCGTGCGAGCGGCCGCCGACATCACGAAGCTCGACCTTCCCGACGATGCACTCGAGCTGCTCGACGACCAGGCACTCGCCGAGCGCACCTTCGTCATGTGGGACATGATTCACGACCGCACCCACATGCGGGGCGACCTGCCGTTCGATCCGTTCATGATCAAGCAGCGCATGCCGTTCTTCTTGTACTCGCTCGAAGAGCTGCGCTGCGACCTCACGGCCTTCCGCGAGGCCGTCACGCTGTGGCGCGCGGCCGACACCGACGACGTGACGCGTCAGCACGCGCGGCTCGTGCAGTACGCCGTCATCTTCGACCGCATCTTCCGCTTCGCCATCACCGGCACACGCACGCGCAATTACGACGCGGTTGGCGGCCAGCTGCTGTTCGCGTGGATGCACCAGAAGGGTGTCTTGCACTGGACCGATACCCAGCTCGCGATCGACTGGGAGCACGTGCCCGACGTCGTCGTCGAGCTCTCGAACGCGATCAACGACCTCTACTGGTCGTCGATCGACCGACCGAAAATGGTGCACTGGCTCAAGGCCTACGAGCTCGTCTCGTCGACGCTCACGCCTCACCCGGCGTCTGCCTGGGCGCGGGGCTTGAGCGATGAGGTGCTCGCCGGCCCGCCCAAGGGCTACACCGATCTCGTGCTCGACGACGAGTTTCCGCTCTCGATGTTCTACGAAGCCCTGCAGAAGAAGATGACGGTCGTCATCGAATCGACGGCGGGCATCACCGGTCGCACAGCGTGACGGGTGACCTCACCGACCGCACCATCGTCGTGGCCGGGGCCGGTGGAGTGGGGGGTCGCGCGGTCTGCGCGGCCCTCACCGCCGCGGGCGCTCACGTCGTCGCGGTCGGCTCGCGGGCCGAGTCGCTGACCGGAGTGGATGCCGCCGAGACCGCGGTCGTCGACCTCGCCGACCCGGCCGCGGTCACCGCGTGGGCGGCCGAGCTGCGCGAGCGCCGGCCGAGCATCGACGGCCTGCTGCACCTTGTCGGCGGGTGGCGCGGCGGCTCAGACCCCGACGACTTCGACTGGCTCGAGCGCCGGGTGCTCACGACCCTGCGAGTGGTCAGCCGCGAGCTGCGCGACGACCTGGCAGCGTCGAGCTCGGGGCGCTTGGCGATCGTGAGCTCAGCATCCGTCGCCCAGCCGAAATGGGGCATGGCCAACTACGTCACCCTCAAGTCGGCGGCCGAAACCTGGGCACAAGCTCTCGCAAGCGGGTGGCGCGCGAAGAAGACCCCGACGGCGGCCGTGACCTTCGTGGTCGGTGCCCTCGACGAGCCCGGCGCGGTCGACACGCTGGCGGCGACCTGTGCCGCGCTCTGGGAGGTCGGGCACGAGCAACTCAACGGGGCGCTCGTCGACCTGACTGCCCCCGTGCCGTCAGAGCAGGGAGAATAGCAACGTGACCCGCATCCATGACACCACCCGCCGCGGCTTTGCCAGCGACAACTACGCGGGGGTGCACCCCGAGGTGCTTGCCGCGCTCGCCGACGCCAACACCGGCCACCAGATCGCCTACGGCGAAGACGACTACACAGCCCGCCTCGGCGAGGTCGTCAAGGCCGAGTTCGGTGAGCAGGCCGAGGTCTTCCCGGTCTTCAATGGCACGGGCGCCAACGTGCTGTCGCTCACGGCACTCATGCCGCGCTGGGGTGCCGTGATCGCGAGCGGCACCGCGCACATCCACACCGACGAGGGCGGGGCGCCCGAGCGGGTGAGCGGACTCAAACTCTTCACGGTGCCCACGCCCGACGGCAAACTCACCCCCGAGCTCGCGTCCACCGAGGCCTTCGGCTGGGGCGACGAGCACCGCGCGCAGCCGCTCGCGGTGAGCATCACGAACACCACCGAGGTCGGAACGGTCTACACGCCCGACGACGTGCGAGCCCTGTCTGACTACGCGCACGAGCACGGCATGGCCCTGCACCTCGACGGTGCCCGCGTCTGGAACGCAGCCGCCGCTCTCGGCACGAGCCTGCGCGCCTTCACCGCCGACGCGGGAGTCGACGTGCTCTCGCTCGGCGGCACGAAGAACGGCCTCCTGGGGGCCGAGGCCATCGTCGTGCTGAACCCGGAGCGCATCGACGGCCTCATCTACCTGCGCAAGATGAACATGCAGCTCGCGAGCAAGATGCGTTTCATCTCGGCGCAGCTGCTCACGCTCTTCGACGAGGGGCTGGGCATCCGGTCGGCGAGGCACGCGAACGCGATGGCCGCCCGCTTGCGATCGGGTCTCGAGGGGATGCTCGCCGCGGGCGAGGTGCCCGCCGACTCGCTCGGCTTCAGCCAGCAGACGCAGGCCAATGCCGTGTTCGCACTGCTGGCGAACGACGCCGCCGACCGGATCCGTGAGCGCGTGCGCTTCTATGACTGGGATCGTGCCCGCGGCGAGGTGCGCTGGATGTGCGCGTTCGACACGACCGAGGCCGACATCGACAGCTTTCTTGAGGTCGTTCGCCAAGAGCTCACGCGCTAGCGTTCTGCCAGGTAGTTCCTGGGCGCCGGCGCGTACGGTGAGTCCATGTCGAGCTCAGTGTTCAGCACGCGCCCCTGGTTGACGTCGTATGCCCCGGAGGTGCCGCACGACATCGAGCCGACCACAGAGACCCTAACCGACATGCTCGACGCGTCGGTGCAGCGCTTCGGCTCGCACGTCGCACTCGACTTCTTCGGTGCGACCATGACCTACGACGAGCTCGGCAGCTCGGTAGCGCACGCGGCTCAGGGGCTCGCCGACCTCGGAGTCGTCGCCGGCGACCGCGTTGCCCTCGTTCTGCCGAACTGCCCGCAGCACGTTGTCGCGTTCTACGCGGTGTTGCGCCTCGGCGCGGTGGTCGTCGAGCACAACCCGCTCTACACCGCAGACGAACTGCGGCACCAGTTCGAGGATCACGGCGCCACCGTCGCGGTGGTGTGGGACAAAGTTTCTGACACGGTCGTGGGTTTCGCCGACGAGCTCGGCATCCGATCGATCGTAGGTGTCGACATGAGCGAAGCGATGCCGTTCTCGATGCGGCTGAAGCTGCGCCTGCCGATCTCTCGCGCGCGCGAGGCACGCAACGCCATCACGCGCGGAAGCCTGCCCGACGGGGTCATCTCGTGGAGTCGTGTCGTCGCCGCATCGCCCCTGCCCGACAGTCACCCGCGCCCCCTGCTCGACGACATTGCCGCTCTGCAATACACGAGCGGCACGACGGGGCGAGCAAAGGGTGCTGTTCTGACCCACCGCAACCTGCGTGCCAACGCCGCGCAGGGCCGCGCGTGGGTGCCCGGGCTCACCGAAGGCGGTGAGGTCGCCTACGCGGTGCTGCCCATGTTCCACGCCTACGGGCTCACCCTGTGCCTGACCTTCGCGCTCAGCATCGGGGCACGTCTCGTGCTCTTCCCGCGGTTCGATCTCGATCTCACGCTCGACGCCATGAAGCGCACGCCCGCGACCTTCCTGCCTGCCGTTCCGCCCATCTACGAGCGGCTGGCACAGGGAGCCGCGGAGAAGGGCGTGAGTCTCTCGGGCATTCGCTTCGCCATCTCGGGCGCCATGAGCCTGCCCGTGCGCATCGTCGAGTTGTGGGAGTCATCGACCGGCGGCCTTCTCGTCGAGGGCTACGGCATGACCGAGTCGTCGCCCGTCGCGATCGGCAACCCCATCGGTCCGAGCAGGCGCCCCGGCACGATCGGAGTGCCGTTTCCGAGCACCGAGATTCGCGTCGTCGACCCGGAGAACCCCGAGGTCGACCGGGGCTTCGACGAAGAAGGCGAACTCATGCTGCGCGGCCCGCAGGTGTTTCAGGGCTACTGGAACAGAGCCGCCGAGACGGCCGTCACCCTGCTTCCCGGCGGATGGTTGCGCACCGGTGACATCGTGCGAGTCACCCCCGACGGATTCGTCACGGTCATCGATCGCATCAAAGAACTCATCATCACGGGCGGTTTCAACGTGGCGCCCACGGAGGTCGAAGAGGTTTTGCGCGGGCACCCCTCGGTCGCCGATGTCGCTGTCGTGGGCATGCCCGACGACGACGGGGGCGAGGTCGTCACGGCGGCGATCGTGCTGGCATCGGATGCTCAACTCGACATCGCCGCCCTGCGAGCCTTTGCCAAGAAATCTCTCGCGGCCTACAAGGTGCCGAAGAGTTTCGAGGTCGTCGCCGAGCTGCCTCGCTCACTCATCGGCAAGGTGCTGCGCCGAGAGGTGCGCGAGAAGCTCGACGAATAGCGTCTGAATCTGCCGGGTGCCCTGCGCCGGCCACGCTTCGGGCGTAGCGTGAGCACCATGCGATTCGGACTCTTCATTCCTCAAGGCTGGCGCCACGATCTCGTCGACATCGACCCCACCGAGCACTGGTCGGTGATGAAGAAGCTCGCTCTGCATGCCGATGCCGGAAAGTGGGAGTCGATCTGGGTCTACGACCACTTCCACACCGTTCCGGTGCCGAGCGACGAGGCAACGCACGAAGCCTGGACTCTCATGTCGGCCTTCGGCGCGGTGACCGAGCGGGTGCGCCTCGGTCAGATGTGCACCTGCATGGGCTACCGAAACCCGGCCTACCTGGCCAAGGTCGCCGCGACGGTCGACCACGTTTCGGGCGGACGCGTCGAGATGGGCATCGGCGGCGGCTGGTACGAACACGAGTGGAACGCCTACGGCTACGGGTTTCCCGAGATCGGCGACCGCCTGCGCATGCTCGACGAGGGCGTGCAGATCATGAAGCAGGCCTGGACCGAGGGCACCGCCACTCTCGACGGCCGCTACTACCAGGTCGATGGCGCGATCGTGCGGCCGTTGCCCGTGCAGAAGACGGGCATCCCGTTCTGGATCGCCGGCGGCGGTGAGAAGGTGACACTGCGCATCGCCGCGCAATACGGGCAGTACACGAACTTTGCCGGCTCACCCGACGAGTTCACCGCGAAGAGCGAGATTCTGCGCGGCCACTGCGAGCGCCTGGGTACGAGTTTCGACGCGATCACCCGGTCAGCGAACTACAACACGGTCGTCGGCCGTGATGAGACCGAAGTGGCCGAGCGCATCGCCGCGATCGAGGCGCGACTCACGCCCTACATCGGCGCCGAGCGCGCGACCAAGGCCGTGGCCGACCTGCGCGACGGCAAGGGCCTCGCGGGCACGCCCGAGCAGCTCATTGAGAAGCTGCAGCGCATGCAGTCGCTCGGCATGACCTACGCCATCACCTACTTCGCCGAGGCCGCCTACGACACGAGCGGCATCGAGCTCTTCGAGAAAGAGGTCATGCCGGCGCTGCTCTAGCTACAGGGGCGCGTCGACCATACGTTCCACGGCCAGACCGTCAGAGCCGTCGCGCGCCACATCGACCCGCACCACGTCGCCGTCGTTGATCGTGCCCGACAGAATCGCGCGGGCGAGGGCGTCGTCGATCTCGTGCTGCATGAGCCGACGCAACGGCCGCGCTCCATACACAGGGTCGTAGCCGCGCTCGGCGAGCCAGGTGCGGGCATCCGGCGTCACCGCCAGTTGCAGGCGACGCTCGGCGAGTCGGCGCTCGAGACGGTCGATCTGCAGCGACACGATCTGGCCGAGGTCGTCGACCGAGAGCGGCGAGAACACCACGATGTCATCGAGGCGGTTGACGAACTCGGGCTTGAACGCCTGGCGCACGATGTCGTTCACACCCGCAACCTTGGCCGGCCAGTCGAGCGACGGGTCGATAAGCAGCTGCGAGCCCAGGTTCGAGGTCAGGATGAGGATCGTGTTGCGAAAGTCGACCGTGCGACCCTGGCCGTCGGTCAGGCGGCCGTCGTCGAGCACCTGCAGCAGCAGGTCGAAGACTTCGGGGTGCGCCTTCTCGACCTCGTCGAGCAAGATCACCGAGTAGGGCCGACGCCGCACAGCCTCGGTCAACTGGCCACCCTGTTCATAGCCGACGTAGCCGGGAGGGGCGCCGATAAGGCGCGAGACGCTGAACTTCTCGCCGTACTCGCTCATGTCGATGCGCACCATCGACTTCTCGTCGTCGAACAGGTAGTCGGCGAGCGCTTTGGCCAGCTCGGTCTTGCCGACACCGGTCGGGCCGAGGAAGAGGAATGAGCCGGTCGGGCGATCGGGGTCGCTGATGCCCGCGCGCGTGCGGCGAACAGCCTCACTCACGGCGACGACGGCGTCTTTCTGCCCGATGATGCGCTTGCCGAGCTCGGCCTCGAGCGTGAGCAGCTTCTCGGTCTCTCCCTGCGTCAACTTGTCGACGGGGATTCCGGTCCAGGCGGCCACGACCGCGGCGATATCGTCGTCGGTCACCTGGTCGTTGACCATGCGCGGGCCGCTCTCGACGCTCTCGGCGTCGGCCAACTGCTGCTCGATGCCCGGAATGATCTCATAATTGAGCTTCGACGCCTGCTGATACTCGCCCTCGCGCATGGCCTTGTCGAGCGCGATGCGCGACTCGTTGAGGCGCGTCTTGAGCTCGCCCACGGCGGTGAGGCCCGACTTCTCGAGGGTCCAGCGCTGCTGCAGAGCATCCCGCTGCTGCGTCTTCTCTTTCAGCTCGTCGCGCAGTTTCAGAAGCCGCGCCTTCGAGGCCTCGTCCTTCTCCTTCTTGAGCGCGAGCTCTTCGATCTCGAGGCGGGTGACGGCGCGCTTGAGCTCGTCGAGCTCGACGGGGCTCGACTCGATCTCCATCTTGAGTCGGCTGGCGGCCTCGTCGACGAGGTCGATGGCCTTGTCGGGCAGTTGACGGCTCGTGATGTAGCGATTGCTGAGGGATGCCGCGGCCACGAGGGCGCTGTCGGCGATCGTGACCTTGTGGTGGGCCTCGTAGCGCTCTTTGAGGCCTCGCAGAATGGCGACGGTGTCTTCGACGCTCGGCTCGCCGACGAAGACCTGCTGGAAGCGGCGCTCGAGGGCGGCGTCTTTCTCGATGTACTCGCGGTACTCGTTGAGCGTGGTCGCGCCGATCATGCGCAGTTCACCGCGCGCGAGCATGGGCTTGAGCATGTTCGCCGCCGCGACAGAACCCTCGCCGCCACCCGCGCCCATGAGGGACTGCAGCTCGTCGATGAACGTGATGACCTGACCATTCGACTCGTCGATCTCTTTCAGTACGGCCTTGAGCCGCTCTTCGAACTCGCCGCGGTACTTCGCACCGGCGACAAGCGCAGCGAGGTCGAGGCCCACGAGCTGCTTGTCTTTCAGCGAGTCGGGAACGTCGCCCGCCACGATGCGCTGCGCCAGCCCCTCGACCACGGCGGTCTTGCCGACGCCGGGCTCACCGATGAGCACAGGGTTGTTCTTCGTGCGGCGGCTGAGCACCTGACTGACACGACGAATTTCGGCATCGCGACCGATCACCGGGTCGAGCTTGCCCGACCGTGCGATTTCGGTGAGGTTGACGCCGTACTGCTCGAGCGCAGACTTCTGTTGGTCCTGGCTTGAGGGGGCGCCTTGCATGTTGGCCATCGGGTGTGCTCCTGTTGCTGAACCTGAGTCGGTGTGACTCAAGTTTACGCCCCGCGCCGCTGAGAAGCCAGAGTGACCGCGCTCTCATGATGCGCCCACGGCGAACGGGGAATGCTGACGGATGCCCGAGAGGATCCTGCGGGCACCCTCGTCTGCTCAGCGCTTGCGCGAGACCGTGATCGTGAACTTGGGCGTGCGGCTGACCTGACGCGTCGAGCCCACGGCCTTCTCGAGTGCGGGCGTGTGCGCGAGATGGCTGTTCCAGACCGCCCAGAGCTGGCCGCCAGGGCGCAGTACGCGCGCCGCCTCGACGAACAGGCGCTCGGCAACACCGCTGTGCACTGCCGCACCGACGTGGAACGGCGGGTTGAGCACGATGAGGTCGGCGCTGCCATCGGCCTGGCTCGAAAGCCCGTCGTCGCGCACCGTGTCGACTTCGACGCCATTGGCTCGAGCGGTGAGTGCCGAGCTCGCGACCGCGACCGCCGAGACGTCGCTCGCGATGACGTGCGATTGCGGTGCGCGTCGGGCCAGCATCGTGGCAAGCACCCCGGTTCCGCTGCCGAGGTCGATGGCGCTCTCGTAGGCGGGCCACTGCTCGCTCACCTCGAGCAGCGCGCGCGTGCCGATGTCGAGGGCGGCGCCCGCGAAGACTCCGGGAAGCGCGACGATCGTCAGGTCGAACTCATCGATGCGCGTCTCGACCGGCGGGCGCGGGGCGACCGCTTTCGGCCGCTGAGTCGTGAGCAGCCGCGCCTTACCGCGCGCGAGCGACACATCGACCTGCTCGAAGCTTTCACGCAGCACATCGTTCTGCGTCGGGGTCATGTGCTTGAGCATGTTGCCCGCGATCATCACGACGTCGGACGGGCACGCTCGGGCGACCTCGCGGGCGATCGCGTCGAGCTGGTCGAGTGCTCGCGGCAGGCGCAGCAGCACGAGCGCAGTCGCACCGGTCGAGACCTCGTCGAGTGCGTGCACCGAGAAACGGCTCTCGCCGCCCTGCTTGGCGTTCGCGTGCAGCGCCCGCTCGGCGACGAGCGAGTCGGTGTGAACCCGAACGTGCTGCGCGCCGAGCGCGAGAGCCCCCAGAGTCAGAGCGCCGTGCGTGTCGCCAATGACGACGACCT
>JBBQKE010000036.1:0-10338 GCA_038326585.1 Actinomycetales bacterium
GACGAAGATGAGAGTGGGTCGCAGCGACGGCATAGTGATGCTGATGAACTGGCGGAACGGCCCAGCACCGTCGACGGTTGCTGCCTCGTAGTACTCGCGATTGACCGCCTGCATGGCGGCCAGCAGAATCAAGGCGTTGTAGCCGGTCCAGCGATAGTTCACCATTGTCGCGATCGCGACATGACTGAAGAACGGATCCTTGTGCCACGGGATGCCCGGCAGTCCGAGATCGCCCAGCAGGCCATTGACAAGACCGAAGTTGTCGGCAAACACCACGTTGAAGATGAGGCCCACTGCGACGGGAGCCACGACGTAGGGCAGCAGCACGCCCATGCGCCAGAAGGTCTTCGCACGAATGTTGCGGTCGAGCACGGCCGCGATGAAGAGGGCGAGGGCGATCTGCGGCACGGCCGAGATGAGGAAGATCGAGAAGGTGTTGCGCAGGGCTATCCAGAACGGCGGGTTCGAGAGCACGAAGGCGAAGTTGTCGAAGCCGACGAAGTCGCCCTGGCCGCCGATGAGGTTCCACTCGTGCACCGAGACCCAGGCCGTGTAGGCGAGCGGGAAGAGGCCGGTAATCGCGAAGAGGATGAAGAACGGCGAGATGTAGAGGTAGGGCGAGAACTTCATGTCCCAGCGCGAGATCTTCTGGGAGAGGGCGATGCGGCGAACCGACCGCTCTTTGGCGACGATGGGGGCCGAGAGCCCCGTCGTGGTCGACCTCGTGCTCTCGGTCGTGGGCGCTGGTCGCCCGGTATCGGTCGTGGTCATGAGTGCACTCCTGGGGTGAGGCGGCGTTGCCTGCGGGCGGAGGAAGGGTGAGGGGTTCGGGGGCCGGGCGCGTGAGCGCACGGCCCCCGAGTGGTGGTGCTGGTTAGAGCGCGTTCACGTCAGCGATGAACTGCTCCCACGACTCTTGGATGCTCTGCGAGGCATCCACGTCGACGCGGGTCAGTGCGCGCTGCAGCGCATCGTTGATCGGGAAGTACTTCACGCTCTTGAACGGCGCGACGCCGATCGCCTGCGAGCGGTCGATCAGAATCTGGCCGACCGGCGCGTTGTTGAAGTACTCGTTCGTCGCCGACTGGAGCTCGGCCGACTCATACGCCGCAACCTGGCTCGGGAAGGTGCCGGCCGCTGCGAAGGCGCTCATCTGCTGCTCAGGAGCGGTGAGCCACGCGGCGAGCTTCGTCGCGGCCTCGATGTTGGCGCCCTGGGCGGGAACCGTCAGGTACGAACCGCCCCAGTTGCCGCCGCCGCCGGGGAAGACGTTGGCGACGTCCCAGCCGGTGACGTCGGGAGCGTTGCCCGAGATCACGCCGAGCATCCAGCCCGGGCACAGCATCGTGGCGAAGGCACCGTTGGCGAGACCGGCGAACCAGTCATCGCTCCACTGGCCGAGGTTGGCCGAGAGGGTCGAGCTGGCCTCGAGCACTGAGGTGAAGGCAGCCTCGACCTCGGGGTTCTCGGTGGCGATGACGGTGCCATCAGCCTGCTCGTAGGCGAACTCGATCTGGTTGACGACGCCCTGGTAGGTCGCGCCCGCTGAGTCGAACCAGGCGGCTCCAGACGCGTCGACGTACTGCTGGCCGACCTCGTAGTAGCGGTCCCAGTCACCCTCGAGCAGAGCGGCGACCTCGTCGCGGTCGGTCGGCAGACCGGCTGCGGCGAACAGGTCGGAGCGGTAGCAGACGGCCTCCGGGCCGATGTCGGTGCCGTAGGCGACCAGGCGGCCGTCGGCATCCGTCGCGGCGTCGGTCTTCCACTGCACCCAGCGGTCGGCGAGCTCAGGATCGGTGAGGTCGGCGAGGCGGTCGCTGTACTGCATCATTTCGGCGAACCAGTCGACCTCGACTGCTTCGACGTCGGCGAGGCCGCTGCCGGCACCGAGCTTGGTGAAGAAGTTGTCGCGGGCGTCGTTTGAGGTCGCGGCACGGTTGTGCACGATCGTGACGCCGGGGTTCTCGGCTTCGTAGGCCGCGAACAGCTCGTCGGTGTAGCCGAAGTCGTTGAACGTGGCGACCGTGAGGGTGGTGTCACCGCCCTCGGCTGGGGTCTCGGTCGAGCTGCTGCAGCCCGAGGCGATGAGGGCGAAGGCGGCGGCGCCGGCGAGTGCGGCGGTCGCTGTGCTGCGTCGTGAAAGATTCACGGTCACTCCTTTGTGTGCGTGGGTGGTGGGGATGAGAGCGCTCTCACGTGGTGTACATGAGAGCGCTCTCACGCTGGTGGGAACACTACGCAGGCTCAGTCTGGAATGTCAACGTGTTTTCCAGATTGGTGTGAAATGGCTGGTCAGAAGGGGTGCGCACAGAGCCAGCGATTGGCCCATGAGCACTCAGGCACCCGCA
This sequence comes from Actinomycetales bacterium, assembly GCA_038326585.1. GTDB lineage: Bacteria > Actinomycetota > Actinomycetes > Actinomycetales > Microbacteriaceae > Microcella. The sequence continues at coordinate 2,349 of JBBQKE010000036.1, forward strand.
GATCCGGGTCAGATTCCCGGCTAGGCTCGTGCGGTGACCCGTTGCAGCCCTCTGCGTGCCGTGGCCGCGATCGCCACCGTGGTCGTGCTCGCCGGGTGCGCATCCGCCCGCGATCCGATCCCGACGTCGACGACCCCGACACCCACCGCGACGGTTGCGCCCAGCCCCACGCCGACGCCGACCCCGACGCCGACCCCCACTTTTGACACGGCGCGGTTCTCGATCGACGACCCCGCGTCGCTCTGGGTCGTCGTGAACAAGCTGCGCCCGTTGCAGCCCGAGACGTACGCGCCGACCGACATCGTGCGCGTACCCGTGCCCTATGCCAATGAGCCGTTTCTGCGACAGCAGGCCGCAGACGCGGCCGTCGCGTTGTTCGCCGCGGCAGAGGCCGAAGCCGGGTTGCGCCTGCAGGCGCAGAGCGCGTATCGCAGCTACAACGTGCAAGTGCGGGTCTACAACGGCATCGTCGCCTCGCGCGGTCAGGACTACGCCGACGTGCGCAGCGCGCAACCCGGTCATAGTGAGCATCAGACCGGGCTCGCCATCGACATCAGCTCTTTACCTGCCGTCTGTGCTCTCGACCCGTGCTTCGGCGACACCGACCACGGGCGCTGGCTCGCCGCGAACGCGCACCGCTTCGGGTTTCATCTTCGCTACCAGCCCGAGATGACACCCATTACGGGCTACAGCTACGAGCCCTGGCACTTTCGCTATGTCGGCGTCGAGCTCGCGACTGAGCTGCACGAGACGGGTGTGCGCACGCTCGAAGAGTTCTTCGGCCTGCCAGCCGCCCCGACCTACGCGGGCTGAGTGGCCCGCACGAGCGCGTCGACGATCTGCTCGACGATCGGGCGCGGGGTGGCCAGGATGAGCCGCACATAGCCAGCACCTGCCGCGCCGCACGCCCGCCCGTCGGTCACGGCGAGCCCTGCGCGTTCGCGAATCGTCGTGGCGGGGTCGTCTCCGAGTCCGAGCTGCGAGACGTCGAGCCAGGCGATGTAGCTGCCCTCGGGCATCCGATACCCGACCTCTGGCAGGCGGTCGGCCAGCAGCTCGCCCAGCAGTCGACGGTTCGCGTCGTAGTAGGCGACGGTGGTATCGAGCCACTCGCGGCCGTCGCGGTAGGCCGCGGTATTGGCGATGACCCCAAGAGTGCTCGCGCCATGGCCGGCTATCGGCCCGAGCGACTGCCAGGTCTGCTCGTCGGCGTCGTTCGTGGTGATGAGCTGGGCCGCTTTCGTGCCGGGCAGATTCCAGGCCTTTGAGGCGCTCGTGGTGGTGATGCTGTGTTCCGCCGCCGCGGCGCTCACGCTCGCGTACGGCACATGCCGCGCGTCGCCGAACACAATCGGCGCGTGCACCTCGTCGGCGAACACCCGCGCACCGTGCGCGTGCACAACGTCGGAGAGGGCTTCGAGCTCGGCGCGCTCGAACACGCGCCCACCCGGGTTGAGGGGGTTGCACAGCACGACGAGCCCGGCGCCTGCGTCGAGCTCGCGGTCGATCGCCTCGAGGTCGAGCACCTCGCGATCGCCATCGACGGCGAGCGGCACCTCGATGACGGCCCGGCCGCGCAGGCCCGGCACGGTCAAGAAGGGCATGTATGCCGGTGTCGGCACGATGACCGCAGAGCCGGGGCGCGAGTAGTGCTCGATGGCAGCGTCGAGCCCCGCGATGACATCGCCGACGGCATGCACGCGGCTCGGCGGCACGCTCCAGTCGAATCGATCGAGCATCCACTCAGACGTGGCCTTCGACAGCTCGGCACCGACCGCGCGCGGCAGATACCCGAGTACGCCCGCCTCGACCGCGGCATGCAGCGCGCGCGTGACGGCAGGTGCGGTGCCGAGATCACTCTCGGCGACCCACGCGCCAATGGTGCCGGGAAACAGGCTCCACTTCATGCTGCCGTGGGCATGCAACTGCTCGACCGTGGTCGCATCCCACGCGGCGAACAGCGCAGCGCGATCGAGCGGCGCGTCGGGGTCAGGCAAGAGCGCCGTCCACGATTGCTTTGGCCTCCTGCTGCACGAGCCGCAGATGGTCCTCGCCCGCGAACGATTCGGCGTAGATCTTGTAGACGTCTTCGGTGCCGCTCGGCCGTGCCGCGAACCACGCGCGCTCGGTGACGACCTTGACGCCGCCGACCGCGGCACCATTGCCCGGCGCCTCGCTCAGTCGAGCCGTGATGGGGTCGCCCGCGAGAGTGTTGGCCGTGATGGCCGCGCCATTGAGCTTGCCCAGCGCTGCCTTCTGCGCCGGCGTGGCCGGAGCATCCACCCGCTCGTAGACCGGTGACCCGAAGCGATCGGTGAGCCCGGCGTGCAGCTGCGAGGGCGTCGACCCGGTGACGGCCGTGATCTCGGCGGCGAGCAGGGCGAGCAGAATGCCGTCTTTGTCGGTCGTCCAGACGGTGCCATCGCGCCGCACGAAGCTCGCGCCTGCGCTCTCTTCGCCGCCGAACGCGACCGAGCCGTCGATGAGCCCGGGCACGAACCACTTGAACCCGACCGGAACCTCCCACAGCGTGCGCCCGAGCCCCGCGACGACGTGGTCGATCATGGTCGACGAGACGAGCGTCTTGCCGATCGCGGCGTCGGCGCGCCAGTCGGGGCGGTGGGTGCACAGGTACTCGATCGCCACGGCGAGGTAGTGGTTGGGGTTCATGAGCCCGCCGTCGGGCGTGACGATGCCGTGCCGGTCGGCGTCGGCGTCGTTGCCCGTCAGCAGGTCGAAGTCGTGGCGCCGCGCGAGCACGCTCGCCATGGCGCTCGGGCTCGACGGATCCATGCGAATCTTCTCGTCCCAGTCGAGCGTCATGAACCCCCACTGCGGGTCGACCGAGGGGTTCACGACCGTCAGATCGAGTCCGTACTTTTCGGCGATGAGCGCCCAGTAGTTCACGGCCGCGCCGCCCAGCGGGTCGGCCCCGATGCGCAGCCCGCTCGCGCGCACGGCGTCGAGATCGAGGATGCTCGCGAGATCGGCCACGTAGTGCTCGCGGTAGTCGTACCGCTCGGCCGTGAGCTGCCCCTGCCGCCGCACCTCGCGGTTGCCTCCGGCGATGAGCTCGTTGGCGCGCGCGGCGATCCACCCCGTCGCATCGCTGTCTGCCGGGCCGCCGTGCGGCGGGTTGTACTTGAAGCCGCCGTCGCGCGGGGGGTTGTGGCTCGGGGTGATGACGATGCCATCGCTCTGCGCACTCGGGTCTGCTGAGCGGTTGTACCGAATGATCGCGTGACTCAGCGCGGGAGTCGGCACGAAGTCGTCGTGTGTGTCGATGAGGGCGGTCACGCCGTTGGCGGCAAGAACCTCAAGCGCGGTCTGCATCGCCGGGGCACTGAGCGCGTGGGTGTCGGCGCCCACGAACACCGGACCCGCGGTGCCTTGCGCAGCGCGGTATTCGACGATCGCCTCCGTGATCGCGGCGATGTGGGTGTCAGAGAAGGCGCCGTCGAGGCTCGAACCGCGATGCCCGCTCGTGCCGAAGGCCACGCGCTGCGCGGGGTCGTCGAGTTCGGGCACCCGATCGGCATAGGCGCTCAGCAGAGCGGTCACATCGACGAGGTCGGCGGGCAGGGCGGGTGTTCCGGCGCGGCTCATGCCACCATCCAACCACCGCGCCGCGCGCGGGAGCAGGGGGATGCCCGGCAATAGACTGCCCAGCATGACGACCCAGCCCGCCCCGGTGCCGACCTACAGCTACCTGGGCCCGGCCGGAACCTTCACCTGGCACGCGCTCGGCCAGGTGCCCGAGGCTGCCGGCGCCGAGTGGCGCAGCGTCAGCAACGTGGGCGAGGCGCTCGACGATGTGATTGCGGGCCGCAGCGTCGGAGCCATGATCGCGGTCGAGAACTCGGTCGAGGGCGGAGTCAGTGCGACGCAGGATGCGCTCGCGACGATCCCGGGCCTGCGCATCATCGGCGAGTACCTGGTGCCCGTGAACTTCGTGCTCGTGGCCCGGGCCGGGGTGACCCTCGACGACGTTCGGGTGGTGGCCGCGCACCCGGTCGCCTACGCGCAGTGCCGTCGCTATCTCGAGAGCGCGCTGCCGACCCACGGCCACATTCCTTCCGCCTCGAACGTCGCCGCCCCGCAGGGATTGCTCGACGCCGACTCGCCCGCGCAGGCCGCGATCGCGCCGCCGGGCATCACCGAGCTGCACGACCTCGTCGAACTGGCGGGCGGCATAGGCGACAACCCGAACGCGGTCACGCGCTTCGTGCTCGTGAGCCGCAGCCGCGAGCTGCCCGCGCGCACGGGCGCCGACAAGACGAGCGTCATCGCCGAGCTGCCCGACGATGCGCCCGGCCGCCTTCTCGAAATGCTCGAGCAGTTCGCCACGCGCGGCGTCAACATGAGCCTCATCGAGTCGCGCCCCATCGGCGATGCCCTCGGTCGCTACCGCTTCGTGATCGACCTCGACGGCCACGTGCACGACGAGCGCGTCGCCGACGCCCTGCTCGGATTGCGGCGTTTCAGCCCCAACGTGATCTTCTTGGGCTCGTACCCGCGAGCGGATGCGCAACAAATCGAGGTCGTCTCGCAATACGGCGACGACATCTTCACAGATGCCCGCGACTGGTTGCGCGCGATCCTGACCGGCGAACCCGACGTCGACTAGCTGCGAGGCACGCGCACCACGAGCGAGGCCGGCGCGACGCGCACATCGATCGCGGTGACCTGACCCATCTCTTCGCCGTCGATCTCGAAGTCTTCAGGGCTGTCGAAGGCGAGGGTCATGTGGCGGCCCTGGAAGTAGCGCAGGGCGCGCACGCGCTTGTCGGCGGCCATGATGCGACGGCCCACCTTGCTCTTCTGCAGCACGCCGTTTTCCCACACCACGGCGTAACTCACGCGCATCCAGCCCCAGAGATTGCGGGGGCGCATGGCGACGACGTCGAGAAGTCCGTCGTCGATCTCGGCCTCGGGCAGCATGAGCACGCCGCCGGGGAGCGAGCCGCAGTTTCCGATGAGCAGCGTGTGCACAGTGGTCGAGCGTTCGGGTGAGCCGTCGAGCGTGTAATGCAGCCGCACGGCATCGACGTCGCGCGCAATGCGGGCGATCGCCTCGATGTAGGCGAGCCAGCCGACGCGCTTCTTGAGTTCGGGGTTGGTCGCACTGATCATCTTTGCGTCGAGGCCGATGCCGACCATGACGACGAAGGAGTGGGTCTCGGTCTCGCCGTTCTCGCGCGTGATGGTCGCAACACCGGCGTCGACGGCGTGGTCGACGCCCTCGACGGCGATGCGTACTGACTCGGTCAGTCGCCCGAGGGGCACGTCAAGGTTGCGAGCCAACAGGTTTCCGGTGCCGGAGGGCAGCAGCACCATCGGGATGCCCGATTCGAGCATCCCTTCGGCGACAGCCCGCACCGTTCCGTCACCACCGGCGACGAGCACGGCGCTGACACCCGCCTCGATCGCCTCTCGGGCTCGGCCCTGCCCGGGGTCATCGACGCTCGTCTCGAGCCACAGCGAGGGGCGCCAGCCCGCCGAGTTTTCAGCGTCGGCGATCGCGGCGGTCAGGGCGCGCGTGTCGACCTTCGTCGGGTTGACGATGACGGCGACGCGGTTGAGCTCTGCCGCGACCTGGTCGCTCGCGGCCGCCTCAGCGGTGGTGCTCATGCGGTCAGAGTAGAGCATCGCGCCCAGAGCGCAGGGGAGTTCGTGAAGCAGTGCATGCCAGACTAGAGCCGTGATCGACCCCCAGTTGCTGCGTGATGACCCTGACCTCATTCGACGCTCGCAGCAGGCGCGGCAGGCGAGTGTCGCCCTCGTCGACGACGCGATCGTTGCTGACTCTGATCGCCGGACGGCGATCACCTCCTTCGAAGCGCTGCGGGCCGAGCAGAACGCTTTCGGCAAGACCGTTGCGGCGGCGCCGAGAGACGAGAAGGCTGCGCTGGTCGCTCAGGCACAGCAGCTTGCCGCCGCCGTCAAGACTGCTCAAGCCGCCGCCGCCGAGGCCGACGTTCGATTCGAGCAGGTCGTCGGGAGCATCCAGAACGTCATCATTGACGGGGTTCCTTCCGGCGGTGAAGACGACTTCATCACTCTGCGCGAAGTGGGCGAGAAGCCGACCTTCGACTTCGAACCGCGCGACCACGTGGCCCTCGGTGAGTTGTTGCAGGCGATCGACCTCGCGCGCGGCGTCAAGGTCTCGGGTTCGCGCTTCTACTTCTTGACGGGCATCGGCGCGCGGCTCGAGCTCGCGCTCATGAACTATGCGCTCGACACGGCTCTCGACGCAGGCTTCACCCCACTCATCACTCCGACCCTCGTGAAGCCCGAGATCATGCGCGGCACGGGTTTTCTCGGTGAGCACTCCGACGAGATCTACTACCTGCCCGATGACGAGCTCTACCTGACGGGCACGAGCGAGGTTGCGCTCGCGGGCTTCCACGCCGACGAGATCATCGACGTGTCGGCGGGCCCGCTGCGCTACGCCGGGTGGTCGACGTGTTATCGCCGCGAGGCCGGCAGCTACGGCAAAGACACCCGCGGCATCATTCGCGTGCACCAGTTTCAGAAGCTCGAGATGTTCACCTACATCGACCCCGCCGACGCCGAGGCAGAGCACGAGAGGCTGCTGGCGATGCAGGAGGGGATGCTGAACTCGCTCGGTCTTGCCTATCGCGTGATCGACACTGCCGCCGGCGATCTCGGTTCGTCGGCCGCCCGCAAATTTGACGTCGAGGCCTGGGTTCCGACGCAGGGTGCATATCGCGAGCTGACGAGCACGAGCAACTGCACCACCTACCAGGCACGACGGCTCGACGTGCGGCACCGTGCAGAGGGCGGCAAGACCAGCCCAGTGGCCACCCTCAACGGCACCCTCGCGACAACCCGGTGGCTCGTCGCGCTGCTCGAGACGCATCAGCGCGCCGACGGGTCGGTGATGGTGCCCGAGGTGCTGCGGCCCTACCTGCGGGGGCTCGAGACCATCGAGGTGCCCGCGTGAACGCCGACAGACTGCTCGTCGCGCTCGACATCGACGGCACGGTGCTGCACGAAGATGGCACGCTTCCCGACGAGGTCGTCGAGCAGGTGCACCGCGTGCGCGACGCCGGCCACGAGGTGATGCTGTCGACGGGCCGCTCGGTCGCGATGACCCTGCCCGTTCTCGACCGGCTCGACATCACCCCGGTCTACGTCGTCGCCTCGAACGGGGCGATTCTGCTCAAGCGCGACCCTGATGCGCCCATGGGTTACCGGCGTCACCACGTCGAGACGTTTGATCCGACCGAAGTGCTCACGCGCATCCGGCCCCATCTGCGCCACGCGAACTACGCCGTCGAAGACGAGACGGGCCTCTATCGGTATTCCGGGTGGTTTCCCGACGGAGCGCTCGGCGCCGTGAGCGAAGAAGTGCCGTTCGAGCAGTTGTGCGCCGAGCCCGCCACGCGCGTGGTGGTCATCTCGCCCGGTCACGCCATGGAAGAGTTTCTCGCCGTGGTCGAACTCATGGGGCTGCACCAGGTCAGCTACAACGTGGGCTGGACGGCCTGGCTCGACATCGCCCCCGATGGCGTCAACAAGTCGACGGCGCTCGAGCGGGTGCGTCAGGCGCTCGACATTGCCGGCGAGAACGTGATCTGCATCGGCGACGGCCGCAACGACATCGAGATGTTGACCTGGGCAGTTGCTCACGGTGGCCGCGGCATCGCGATGGGGCAAGCGCCCGACGATGTCATCGCGGTGGCTTCCGAGGTCACCGGCCGCGACACCGAGAACGGTCTGGCTCAGGCGCTCGCCACGATCTGACACGGATGCACGGGCTTGTTGTGAGCGAATGCATAGCCGCACGGATCCGCGATATCGAGTCGTGGTCGGTTACAGTGGAAGACTGATATCCGAGGAGGGCTGTCCGAGCGGCCGATGGAGCCAGTCTTGAAAACTGGTGGGCAGAAATGTCTCGTGGGTTCGAATCCCACGCCCTCCGCTCGAGATGGCCTTTCTTCATGCCATAGGGAGAGACGATGAG
>JBBQKE010000037.1:0-9830 GCA_038326585.1 Actinomycetales bacterium
GTCACCAGGCCCGTGAGGTCGTCGCGGGAGGTTGTTGCTGGGCGCGTCCATGGACTCGACGTTAGCCGATCAGACTTGGGAAGCGATGACGGTCATCCGACCGGTCAGGGTCAGGTGCGCTTGCGCTTCTCCCGCACTCGCATGTTCACTTGGATGGGGGTGCCCTCGAAGCCCCAGACCTCGCGCAGACGGCGGGTGATGAAGCGGCGGTACTGCGGGTCGAGGAATCCGGTCGTGAAGAGCACGAAGGTCGGCGGGCGCGTCGAGGCCTGCGTCGCGAAGAGAATGCGCGGCTGCTTGCCGCTGCGCACCGGGTGCGGATGCGCGGCCGTCAGCTCGGCGACGAACGCGTTGAGCTTTCCGGTCGCGATGCGGGTATCCCACGATTCGAGTGCGACCTCGAGTGCCGGCACGAGCTTCTCGAGGTGTCGACCCGTGCGCGCCGAGATGTTGACCCGCGGCGCCCACGCGACGTGGTGCAGATCTTGATCGATCTCGCGCTCGAGGTAGCGGCGACGCTCGTCATCGAGCAGATCCCATTTGTTGAAGGCCAGAACGAGAGCGCGCCCCGACTCGAGCACGAGGTCGATGATGCGCACATCTTGCTCGCTGAGCGGCTCGGTCACGTCGATGAGCACGACCGCGACCTCCGCCTTCTCGAGTGCGGCGGCCGTGCGCAGCGACGCGTAGAAGTCGGCACCCTGCTGCAGGTGCACGCGGCGACGGATGCCGGCGGTGTCGACGAATCGCCACACCTTGCCGCCGAGCTCGATCTGCTCGTCGATCGGGTCGCGAGTCGTGCCCGCCATTTCGTTGACGACGACGCGCTCTTCGCGAGCAGCCTTGTTGAGCAGGCTCGACTTGCCGACGTTCGGGCGACCGAGCAGGGCCACGCGGCGTGGGCCGCCGAACTCCTGCTTGGCAACGGCAGAAACCTCGGGCAGCACGGTGAGCACGTGGTCGAGCAGGTCGGCAACGCCGCGACCGTGCAGAGCCGACACGGGCCACGGCTGACCCAGGCCAAGCGCCCAGAGCCCAGCCGCTTCGGCCTCTTGCCGTGCGTCGTCGACCTTGTTGCCGGCAACGATCACGGGCTTGTTCGAGCGTCGCAGCATCGATACGACGAACTCGTCGGTCGCCGTGACACCCGTGATGGCGTCGACGACGAAGAGCACGGCGTCGGCGAGCTCGACAGCGATCTCGGCCTGCGCCGCGACCGAGGCGTTGATTCCGCGAGCGTCGGGCTCCCAGCCGCCGGTGTCGACGAGGGTGAAGCGGCGGGTATTCCACTCGGCCTTGTAGGTGACGCGGTCGCGCGTCACACCCGGAGTGTCTTCGACCACGGCCTCGCGGCGGCCGATGATGCGGTTGACGAGCGCGCTCTTGCCGACGTTTGGGCGGCCGACGATCGCGAGCACCGGCAGGGCCGGCATCGTGATGATGCCGTCGATGCCGAGCTCGGCGCCCTCAAGCAGCTCGAGGTCTTCGTCGTCGAGGTCGTAGTCGGCGAGACCGGTGCGAAGGGCATCCGCCCGCTTCGAAGCCAGGTCGTCGTCGAGCTCGGCGAGGCGCGCGGCGACGGCTTCGGCAGCCTCTGCGCCCTCGAATTCGGGTTCGATGAATTCTGCGTCGTCGCCGGCTGCGCCCGCCGCCGGGGTGTGGTTCTCAGTCATGGTGTCCTCGAGCGCACGATGTCGATGAGACTCTGCACCGTCTGCTCGAAGTCGAGTGCGGTGGAGTCGAGAGTCGTGACTCCCTCTGCGGCGTTCATGAAGTCGACCACGCGAGAGTCTTGGGCATCCCGCGAAGCCAACTGCTCTGCGGTCGCTTCGGTCGACACGGCGCTCAGCTCCGCCGACCTTCTCGCTATTCTAGCCTCTGACGAGGCCGTCAGCAGTACGCGCACGGCAGCCTCGGGCGCGACGACCGTCGTGATGTCGCGGCCCTCGATGATGACCCCCGCCGCGGGATGCTCTGCCGCCAGCTCGCGGAACATCGCCGTCAGCGCCGCGCGCACCTCCGGCACCCGCGCGACCGCACTCACCGCGGCGCTCACTCGAGGCTCTCGAATGTCGGTCGTGATGTCTTCTCCCCCGACGCGCACGAAGAAACGGTCGGGGCTCAGGCCCGTGGCGTAGTCGAAATCGACGACCCGTGCGGCGACCGCGTCGGCGTCGTCGAGGTCGACTCCTTCGTCGAGGCAGTGCCAGGCGAGCGCGCGATAGGCGGCCCCCGTGTCGAGGTAGCCGAACTCGAGGCGGCGGGCGGCCTCGCGGCTCACGCTCGACTTGCCGCTGCCGGCCGGGCCGTCGACGGCCACGATGATGTCGCTCATGGGGGGCTCCTTCGGGAGGTGGAGATTAGCTTGCGCCGGCGATGCGCCAGCCGCGGGCCTGCAGTTCTTCGACCAGCGACGCTTCGGCCTCGGGCACGACCGAGACTTCGGCGAAGCCGATGGGTGCACCCGGCGAGTGCTCGAGCCGCAGGTCTTCCATGTTGACGCCGAGCTCGCCGATCTCGGTGAGCAGTCGAGCGAGCTGCCCCGGAGAGTCATCGATCATCACGACGAGCTGCGCGAATCGTCGATCATCGCCGTGCTTGCCCGGAATGCGCGCGACGCCCACGTTGCCCGCGCCGATGAGGTCGGCGATGGCACGGCGGGCGCCCAGCGCTTCGGGGTCGGCAAGGGCGGCGAGCATCCCGTCAAGATCATCGCGCATCGCGGTCAGGATGCTCGCGACCGGTGCGGCGTTCGCGCTCAGAATCTGCACCCAGAGCCCGGGGTCGCTCGACGCGATGCGCGTGAGGTCGCGCACGCCCTGCCCGGCGAGGCCGATGGCCTTGTTCGATCCGTCGCTGAGTCGCGCGGCCATCGCGCTCGCGACCAACTGTGGAACATGACTGATGAGCGCGACCGACCGATCGTGCTCCTCGACGCTCATCTCGATCGGCACGCCGCCGACGTCGAGAATGAGGTCTTCGATGGCTCCGGCGCGGCGGTAGTTGATGCCGTCGTGGCCCGCGAGCACCCAGGGGCGGCCGACGAACAGATCGGCACGCGCCGAGATGGGCCCGCCGCGCTCGCGCCCGGCCATGGGGTGCGTGCCGAGGTAGCGGCTGACGTCGGCGCCGAGCTCGTGCAGTTCGGCCAGCACGCTGCCTTTGACGCTCGCGACATCGGTGACGAGGGCATCCGGATGCTCGCCCAGCGCTCGCGCGACCGACTCGGCCGTGACGTCCGGAGGTACGGCGACGACGATCAGGCCGGGTTCATCGCCGGCCCGCAGCGGGCGGCCTGCGCCGTAGTCGACGGCGAGGCGAACAGCCGTCGGCGAGACGTCGGCGAGCGTGGCTTCTGCGCCCTTCTCGGCGAGGGCGAGGCCGATGCTCGTGCCGAGCAGGCCCGCGCCGATGATGTGCACGTGCTCGGCCAGGCGGCGGTCGCTCACTCCGGGGTCTCCTCTGCTTCGCTGTGCTGCCGGGCGATCGTGAGCAGGGCGCCGCGTTCGGCATCCGACAATTCACGGGTCTGCCCGAGCGCGAGACCGCCCAGGTGCAGCGGACCGAACTGGCGCCGCACGAGCTCGACGACCGGATGCCCGACCTCGGCGAGCATGCGGCGCACGATGCGGTTGCGGCCCGAGTGCAGGGTGAGCTCAACCATCGAGTGGCCCTGACTCGGCGCGCCGAGCAGGCGGGCGGCGTCGGCGACGATCGGTCCGTCGTCGAGCTCGACTCCCTCTTTGAGCTTGCGCAGGGTCTGCTGGTTGACCGACCCGCGCACTTTGGCGATGTAGGTCTTCTCGACCCCGTAGCGCGGGTGCGAGAGCACGTTCGCGAGGGGGCCGTCGTTCGTGAGCAGCAGCAGTCCGCTTGTCTCGGCGTCGAGGCGGCCGACGTTGAACAGTCGCTCCTCGAACTGAGCCGCGACGGTGCTGAGGTCGGGCTTGCCGCCTTCGTCGGCCATCGAGCTGACGACTCCGGTCGGCTTGTTGAACATGATGTAGCGCTTCGTCGGGTCGAGCTGAATCGCGACGCCGTCGACCGCGACGAGGTCGCTCGCCGGTTCGACGCGGCTGCCGAGTTCGCTGACGACCTCGCCGTTGACGGTCACGCGCCCGGCGGCGATGAGCTGCTCGCTGACGCGCCGGCTCGCGACTCCCGCCGCTGCGAGCACCTTCTGCAACCGCTCGCTGGTCGGCGAGTCGCCCGACCGTTGGTTGCTGGATGGGTCAGACCAGTCGATGACGACATCGGGCACGAGGTCGCTGTCTTTTCGTTCGTCGCGCTTATCGGACATCGTCAAACCCTTCGCTGCCGTCGTCGAGCAACGGCGAAATCTTCGGTAGCTCGTCGAGCGAGTTGATGCCGAGCTGCACCATCAGCAGGTCGGTCGTCTCGTAGTGGATCGCTCCGGTCTCACTGTCGGTGAACGCTTCGGTGATGAGTCCGCGGCCGAGCAGGGTGCGCACGACCGAGTCGACGTTGACTGCGCGGATCGACGCGATCGCCCCGCGACTGATCGGTTGCTTGTAGGCGATGACGGCGAGCGTCTCGAGCGCCGCCTGCGAGAGCTTCGACGGATTCTGGGTGTGCACGAAGTCGCGCACCACGTCGTCGAGGTCGCTGCGCACGTAGATGCGCCAGCCTCCCCCGACCTCCCGCAGCTCGAAGCCGCGCTGAGGCCCCCCGTTGAGACCGTCGAAGTCGGCGACGAGATCGGCGATCGCCGCCCGCACCTCTTTCACCGGGCGCCCCACGGCGCTCGCGAGCCCGACGACGCTCTGCGGCTCGTCGACGACCATGAAGATCGCTTCGAGCGCGCGCGTTACCTCGATGTGGTCCGGGATGCCCCGCGCGGGTGCCTCGTCGACCTGAGTCTCACTGGCCATAGTCGGCTCCCAAGTTCACGAGGTTCTCGTCGTTCCAGTTCTCTGCGGTCCAGCGCACGGTGAGCTCGCCGAGCGGCTCGAGCTGCTCGAAGCCCACGGCCGAGTTGCGATACAGCTCGAGCAGCGCCAGAAAGCGCGCGACGATGACGCCCTTGACCTCGGCGCCCGCGATGAGCTGCCGAAAGGTCAGCGGCTCGCCCTGCCTCAGCAGGGCGACGACGTGCGCGGCCTGCTCGCGGATCGACACGAGCGGAGCGTGCAAGTGGTCGAGGCCGACGGTGGGGATCTCGCGCGGCGTGAGCGCGAGCAGCGCCAGGGCGGCGAAGTCGTCGAGGCTCAGCGTCCACTTCAGCTCGGGAGTCGTCTCTCGGTACTGGTCTTCGAGCCGCACCGAGCGCACGTGTCGATGAGCCTCAGCCTCGATACCGGCGGCGAACCAGCCGGAGACCTCTTTGAAGGCGCGGTACTGCAGCAGTCGCGCGAAGAGCAGATCGCGGGCTTCGAGCAGCGCGACATCTTCGGCGTCGACGAGCTCGCCCTGAGGCAGAAGGCTCGCGATCTTCAGGTCGAGCAGCGTCACGGCGACGACGAGAAACTCGCTCGCTTGGTCGAGCCCGTCACTGTCATAGCCGTCACCCGTGTCGAGGGCGCGCAGGTAGGCGAGAAACTCGTCGGTCACGACGCTCAGGCTGACCTCGGTGATGTCGAGCTCACGCTTGGTGATGAGGCTGAGCAGAAGGTCGAACGGTCCGTCGAAGTCGTCGAGGGTGACGCGGAACCCTGCAGGAGCATCCACAGGCTCGACCGTCGACTCAGGCGACCTGGCCACGGGCGATCAGTTCTCGGGCGAGCTGACGATAGGCGGCGGCCGCGGGGTGATCGGGCGCGAAGGTCGTGATGGGGGCGCCGGCTACCGTCGCGTCGGGAAACTTCACGGTGCGGCCGATGACCGTTTCGAGCACCTGCTCGCCGAACGTGTCGACGACGCGCTCGAGCACCTCGCGCGAGTGCAACGTGCGCGAGTCGTACATCGTGGCGAGAATGCCGTCGAGCTGAATGGCCGGGTTGAGGCGGTCGCGCACCTTGTCGATCGTCTCGACGAGCAGGGCCACCCCGCGCAGGGCGAAGTACTCGCACTCGAGGGGAATGAGCACGCCGTGGGCCGCGGTGAGCGCGTTGACGGTCAGCAGGCCGAGGCTCGGCTGGCAGTCGATGAGAATCACGTCATAGTCGGGCACGATCGGCGCGAGCACGCGCGACAGAATCTGCTCGCGAGCGACCTCGTTGACGAGGTGCACTTCGGCGGCGCTCAAGTCGATGTTCGCGGGGATGAGGTGCAGGTTCTTCGTCGCGGTCTGCTGCACCGCGCGGCGAGCATCTTTCTCGCGACCGAGCAGCAGGTCGTAGATCGTGATGACGTCGTGGCTCGGCATGCCGAGGCCCGCCGACAGCGCGCCCTGCGGGTCGAAGTCGATGACGAGCACCTTGCGGCCGTACTCGGCGAGCGCTGCGCCCAGACTGATCGTGGTCGTCGTCTTGCCGACGCCGCCCTTCTGGTTGCACAGGGCGATGATGCGCGCGGGGCCGTGACCCTTCAGCGCGGGTGGTTCGGCGAAGTCGCGCAGCGGGCGACCGGTCGGCCCGGGCATGAGCGCGTCGAAGCCCGCGAGCTCTGCTCCGTCACCCCGTTCGCCTGCCATAGCGCCTCAGTCTAGTGACCGCGGTGCCTCGCGACCGGGCGCCCCGCGGGGCGTCATGGTTGACTTTCGCCATGATCGATCCGCTCTCTGTCGCCGACGAGCAGCAGCTCGCCGAGTGGGCGTTCGGCCGCCAGGGAGTCGTCACCGATCGCGAACTCGCCGAGGCGGCACTGCGCGAACTCGCACGCCGGGCCGCCGTCGCGAAGGCCGACGTCGAAGCCGCGGCAGCGACAGAGCTCGACGCGAACGGTGCAGGTTCTGAACCCGATGCGCCGCCGCCCCGTCGCATCACCCGAAAGATCGTCCTGCTCGCTGCGGCCACCGTGCTCGCGGCGATCGTCGCGGTACTGCTGATCATGGTCGCCGCACAACCGACCAGCTCGCTCGCCGTGTTCGACCGCGAGCCCACCGCGGCCGAGCTCGACCTGAGCGTCGTCGTGCCGCAAGAGCTGCTCGCCGCTGAGGCCGAGTTGGGGATGCTCGCCGTTGAGGTCGAGCTGCGGATTCTCGCCGAGAGCTCGACGGCGACGGTCGTGGCGTTTCGCACCGAATCCCCCGGCAGCGATCCCTCCGGCACCGTGTGCGTCGCGGTCATCGAGTTCGCCGTCGCGCGCGGCTCCTCCTGCACGAGCGTGGATGACTTCGCCGCGGGCGGCATCACGACCACTCTGCGCGGCCGCACGGGCCTGTTCTCGATCGACTGGGGCCCTCACGGTGAGGCTGAGATCCGTCTGCCCGACGACTTCGACGTAGGGCCGTCCGGCGGCTAGTTGGCGCGCACGTGATTGACTGCGTTCGTGAGTGACGATCTCTCGGCAGTCGATGACGCGCAGCTCGAGCGCTGGGCCTACGGGCGTGCCGACGACGATGCGCCGCGAGCCGACGCCGCCTTGCGCGAACTCGCGCGTCGGGACGAGCTCGCGCGGGCCGACGCTGCGCGCGGGCGAGGCGGGTGACAACAACTACGTTCTGGCCTCGACCTATCTGCTGCGCAGCGAGAATGCTGAAGGCGAGCCCACCTTCTGCCTACACGTCGGCGCCAACGATGGAACGTCGTCGACCGCCTGCGCACTACTCAGCGCGGTGCGCCAGGCGGGCATCGACGTGCCGATCAGCGCGGGAGGCAACACCTGGAACATCCAGATCGCCCCCGACGGTCTGAACCGCCAAGACATCCTGGAGCTCGTCGACTGACGATGCGCGGCGTGCTTGACTGAACGCCATGAGCGAGGATCTCTCGAGCGTCGATGACGCGCATCTTGCAGCCTGGGCATACGGACGCGCGGCCTCGCCCGACGAGGTTGATCGCGCGCACCGCGCAGCCCTTGAGCTCGCGCGGCGGGCTGAGCACGCGGCGTCCAGCGCGCCGGCGCAGACCTCAAGCGCCACGAGCTCGACTGCGCACCACACCGCCGCAGACCGCACCGACGCGGAGTCGATCGAGGGTGAGGACGAGCCTGAGGCCGGCATCAGCATCCGTGGACGCGTCGCGATCGGCGCGGGAGTAGCAGTGCTCCTGGTCGGCGCTGTCATCGCCAGTCAGGCGCTTCTCGCCCCGCGCCCCTCGACGGCGAGCTCACTCGAGATCTTCGACCGAGCTGAGACCGCCGACGAGCGCGCACTCATCGGACTGTTCGAACGTGCGGGCGAAAGGGTCAGCCTCGGGCCTCGCGAGCTGGGTGATGTCGGCTTCGGCACGATCGTCGCGTACCGCTCGCTCGTCAACTCGTCGGGCGTTCAAGAGCCGACGCTCGATCTCGTCTGCGTTGCCGCCGCCGAGTTCACGCTGCGTACGCAGAACACGCAGATCTCTAACCCGACGTGCGTCGCGCGCGCGGTATTCGAGCAGCGGGGCCTCACGACGACCCTCTACGGCATCGGCGGTCAGTACGACGTGGAGTGGGGCCCTCAGGGAGCCGCCCAGCTCGACGTGCTCATCTCTGAATCGCAGCGGCTCGTCATGGAGCCGGGCTTCGAAGCGATCTTCGTCGATCGGCCGGCGTCCGAGCTCGATGAGCAGTTCATCGCCGAGCAGTTGCTCCTCGAGAGTGCGGGAACGAACGTCACCCAGTTCAGAACGCTGATGCCCGTCGCGACCTTCCTCGAGGAGAACCCCGATTCGCGCGTGGAGGTGCCACCCGACGCCGAATGGCTCGCCGCCTACACGGGCGAAGCACTCGACGGTTCGAACAAGCGAGCATGCCTGGCGATCGTCGTTGCTGGCGAGCAACTCGAGACCAGCTGCCTCCCGATCGAGGAGATGGCATCGAGGACGATCACGCTCCAGTTCGATCGCGGCGATCTGCGCATGCTCACCACGTGGGATCCCCGCGGCGACATCTCGACGTTTGCCTCGAATCGGGAGTGAGTCGAGCCTGTTGGAGTGAGTGGCCCCTGGCCCTTTCCGGTCGGTGAGAGTTGACTGGCGGCTATGACATCGCCGTCCGACTCGGATGCTGAGCTCGACCACGTCGTCAGAAACCTGTTCGACGTCGAGCTCGAGCGCTTGGCGTTCGGCCGCGCTCAGTCCGAGGCAGAGCGGCGCTGGGCCGCCGCCGCCGCCGCCGAGCTCGCGCGGCGCGAAGCCGACGCACCCGCCCGTCGGGGCGACACGATCGAGAACGAGACCCCTCGGCCGCCACGCGCACGCGCGGGCATCGAGATCTCTCGCTCCCACCGCGAGCGCGGCGAGCGGCCCTGGTGGCGCCAATCGTGGGCGGTCATCGCCGCGAGCGTGCTTGCCGTCATCGCCGCGACGAGCATTGCCCCGACGCTGACGAACAGCCCAATCGGAGCATCGTCGCTCGACGAGTTCGCCCGCGAGGCCACGGTCGTCGAGCTCGAACTGCGCACCCAGTTGCAGCGCGAGGGCCTGCGCGTCAGCGTGACGCCGCGCATCATTGCCGCGCGCGACGACGCCCAGATCATCGCCTACCGGTTCATCGTCACCTCACCCGCTGAGCGACCCCGCAACGAGGTGTGTCTGCTGCTGCTCGAAGAACGGGCGCTCGGTGCCCCGGTCTGCTCTGACCGGCTCGAGTTTCAGCGCGACGGCATGCTGGCCACCTTTCCCGGGCAAGACCGACGCTACGTCGTGCAGTGGGGCCCGACCGGCGGCCCGACGGTGTCGGTCATCTCCGCGGAACAAGCGACGCCCGAGTATCCCGAGTCACCCGCGGCCGAGGCGTTCTTCAGTGCCTCGCAGAGCGAATCCGACCTCGCCTATTCCGACCTGCTG
>JBBQKE010000038.1:0-9701 GCA_038326585.1 Actinomycetales bacterium
CGTCGAGCCTTCGTCGACGCTGGCCTGGGTGAGCCGACCGTCGTAGCGGAGCAGATCGAGCCCGACGGCGCGTTTCCGACCGTGGCTTTCCCGAACCCCGAAGAGCCGGGCGCCATGGACCTCTCGTTCGAGACCGCGCGCCGCGTCGGTGCCGCGCTCATCATCGCGAACGACCCCGACGCCGACCGCCTCGCGGTGGCCGTGCCCGACGCTTCCGAACCCGCCGGCTGGCGCCGCCTCAGTGGCAACGCTGTCGGGGCCCTGCTCGGCTGGCGGGTTGCGGAGCGCCTGCAGCGGTCGGGCACGCATGCCAAGCTCGCGGCATCCCTCGTCTCCTCGCCCGCCCTCGCGGCCGTCGCAAGCGCCTACGGCCTCAGCTACAGCGATACGCTCACGGGCTTCAAGTGGATCTCGCGCGTCGGCGGGCTCGGCTACGGCTTCGAAGAGGCGCTCGGTTATCTCGTGAATCCCGGCACGATCCGCGACAAAGACGGCATCTCGGCCGCCGTCGACTTCGTCACCCTCGTGGGCGAGCTTGCCTCTCAAGGCAAGACGCTCGACGACCACCAGCGCGAGTTCGACGAACGCTTCGGCGCCTTCGCGAGCGCGCAGGTCTCGCTGCGGGTCACCGATCTCAGCCGCATCGGCGCCATCATGGCCGCACTGCGCGACAACCCGCCGAGCGAGATCGGCGGCCAGCGCGTCGCCCAGGTCGACGACTTCATCGGCGGCTTCGGCGTCTTTCCGCCCAACGACATCCTGCGGTTCTGGATGCTCGACGGCAGCCGCGTCATCGTGCGGCCGAGCGGCACCGAGCCCAAGGTCAAGGTCTACATCGACGCCTCGAGCGACGTCGGGTCGGTCGACGAGCGGCGCGCGAGCGCGACGGCTCGGGTTGCCGCCCTCGAAGCCGCCATGCGCGAGCTCATCGCCTGATCGCGCCCGCACTCGCTCGACCCCAGACCCGTCGTGTTCGTAACTCAGGCTGAGCGGGTGCAGGTGACCGATGAACACTGCACACAGGGCTGCTCAGCCTGAGTTGCGAACATGCTTGCGCCCGTAGGGTGGGAGGGTGACCGCCCCTCCACTGTCGAGCCCCACGGCTGCCCCGCGGCGCCCCCTGCTGCCGACGCCCGTTGCCCTGCTGTGGTTCGCCGCCGCACTCGTCTGGGCGACGGGCCGCCTCGCGGGAAGGTTCATCCCGTTCGGCGTCGACTCGCCTGCCGACCCTCGGCTGCCGCTGCTCGCACTGCTGTGGTCGCTGCCGACGACGATCGCCGTCGTGCTCGCCGCGGTCGGCCTCGCCGTGCTCTGGATGCGCCGCGAGCCCGACCCGCTCTCGCGCGTCGGCGCACTCTCGGCGAGCATCATGGCCGTCGCTGGGGCGATCTCGGCCGTGGCTCTGCTCGCGCTCGTCGCCGCCGGGCCCGACCGGCCGATCGGACTCATCGACCTGCCCGTGGGCACGGGCGCTGCGCTCGCGACGGCTGCGGCGGGAGCATCCACCGCCGTGCTCATCCGCCCCTACGTCGACGTCATGGCCGCGCACATCTGGGCCGGCATTGGCGGCGCGGGCATCGCGCTGCCGTTCATGGTCGCCGGGGTTTCGCCGATGTTCATCATGGCCGGCGCCATGCTGCTCGCCACGCTCGATCGCGTGCACGGCCTGCGCGTCGAGGCCGACCTGGCGTTCCGGCACGCGCTCGAAGCCGAGCGCATTGCGCAGGAGGGCGACGCCGGACGCGGCATCGGCGTCTCGGGCCTGCCGGGTCGCCCCCCGACTCCCCGCGCCCCGCGCCCGACGCTGCCCTGGTCAGCACGCGAGCGCAGCCTGACCATCTGGCTCGGCGTCGCCGCCATCGTCATCGTCGCCCTGGCCTGGGCGGTCGGCGCGACGCTCGGTGAACTGGGCTTCGTCGACGTGGTCGGACTCATCGGCCCCGGATACGCGGTCGTCGCCTTCGGCTTGGTGCCGCTGATCTGGCAGTCCGCGATGCTGCTGCGCGTCGTGCCCCTCGCGCGGTATGGGTTGACGGTCGCGAGCGGCATTCTCATCGCCGCCTCTCTTGCCGTGCTGACGGCTCCCATTCCGGCGGTCTATCTCGGGGCTGTGCTCGTGCAATCTCTCACCATCGGGTTCACCGCCGCGCTGCTCATTCAGCGGGGGACCACCCTCGGGCGACTCATGCTCGGCACCACAGCAGCCCTCGCGTGGTTGCTCGTTTTGGTGCCGACCGGCGCGCTGCCGCTCGCCTTCATCGGCGTCATCACGACGCTCATCGCCCTTCGTCGAAAGGTACGCGCATGACCGACTCCGCCGACTCCGGCGGCGTGGCCGACCGCCTCGCCGCCTCCCCGTCCCGCACCGTTGGCGTGGCGGCCGCCGCGCTCGCTCTGGCCATGATGCTGATCGGAGCGGTCGTGCTGCCGTCAGTGGTCGTCACGCAACCCGGCGCCGAGCAGGTCGACGGCCTCGAGCAGCTCGCGAGCAACACCGTGCCGCTCCTGCTGGGCAACGTGCTCGCGTTTCTCGGCTTCATCCCGCTTCTCACCGCGGTGCACGCGCTGATCGGCACGCGGGCGAAGCCCGTGTCGCTGCTGCTCGCTGCGTACCTGGTGCTGCTCATCCGCCCGATCGCTCTCGGCATCGAGGCCGCCGCCTTCCCCGACACCGTGCTCATCCCTCTCGGCCCGATCGTGCCCTACCTGCTGCTCGCCACGACCGGGCTAGCCGCGGGTCTCGCGTCGGCCTCGATCCTGCCTCTTGCCCAGGCGGCCGCTTCCCCTGTGCGCCGCGCGGTGCTCGCCGCGGGCATCGGCGTTCTCGTAGCGCTCGCCCTCTTCTCGTTCGCGCCGTTCATCGCACCGCTCAGCGCACTCGGAGTCGGCGTCGGGCTGCTCATGCGCAAGCGCGGGGGCAGCGGCTACGACCCGTCGAACGGGCCGGCCGGGCAGCACTGAGCCGGAGCCGCGCCATTGATCAGTGCGCGAGGCCGCGGCGAGCATTCCGCAACCGGCACTCAGCCGATCGCGGCCTCGAGCTTCGTCGAGAGCTCATCGGTGTCGAAGTAGTTCTCGATCACGACGACGTCGGCGCGCGTCGGGCCGATGGCTTCGACGAACTCCGCACTCGTGAGAATCACCTGAGCGTCGGCGGCAACCTGGCCGACCGACGCGATGTCGGCGGCGACGACCGTGGCGGTGAGCCCGAGCCTCTGCAGCACGCGCTCGGCGTTCACCTTGAGAATGCCGCTCGAGCCGATGCCGGCGCCGCAGATCGTGACGATCTTCACGCCGGGGCGCCCGCCGTCAGAATCGCGCGCACCTCGTCGCGCGTCGTCGCCTCGACCAGTGCCGGAATCGCGTCGCCGTTGTTGAACGCGTTGGCGAGCTGCGCGACGGCTTCGAGATGCGCGTCGGGTGCCACACCGGCGAGACCGATGACGACCCGCACCGGATCATTGTGAGCGTGTCCGAACTCGACAGGCTCGGCCAGCGTCACGACCGAAAGCCCATCGCACCGCACATCAGAACCGGGGCGCGCGTGAGCGAGCGCGAGACCGGGTGCGATGACGATGTAGGGCCCGTGGTCGTCGACCATGCGGATCATCGCCTCGGTGTACTCAGCGGTCGTGCACCCGCTGTCGACGAGCGCATCGCCAGCGAGACGCACGGCGGCTCGCCAGTCGTGCGCGCGCGCATGCAGCACGATCGCGCGGTCGGCGAGGGCGGGCAGACTCATGCCGCAGCCTCGAAGCCGGCGATGATCGTCTCCATGAGCGCTTCGCGGTCTTCGACGGGCAGGAAGGCGGCCTGGGCTGCATTCAACTGCAGGGCGAGCAGGTCGTCGAGGTCATAACCGAACGCTTCGCTCACGAGTTGCAGTTCACGACTGAGGGTCGTGGCGCTCATCAGGCGGTTATCGGTGTTGACGGTCACGCGGAACCCGAGCTGGTAGAGCAGGTCGAGCGGGTGGTCGACCAGTTCAGTGCCCCACGCCGCGATCGCGCCGGTCTGCAGGTTCGAGCTCGGGCTCGTCTCGAG
The DNA here is from genome assembly GCA_038326585.1 of Actinomycetales bacterium. Lineage (GTDB taxonomy): Bacteria > Actinomycetota > Actinomycetes > Actinomycetales > Microbacteriaceae > Microcella. Next base: position 4,045 of record JBBQKE010000038.1, read on the forward strand.
CGCGATCTGGCGGTCTTTCACCCATTCGGCCATGCGCCCGAGGGTGGCAAAGGTCGTGTCGCCCTCCTGGCGCAGTTCGATGTCTTCGGCGAGGCGCACCCCGTGGCCGAGGCGCAGTGCGCGGCCGTCGAGCAGGGCGCTGCGAATCGACTCGAGTCCGTCGGCCTCGCCCGCGTGAATCGTCACGGGCATCCACTCGGCGGCCAACAGGTCGAAGGCGTCGCGCATGCGGCTCGGCAAGAATCCCGCCTCGGCACCGGCGATGTCGAAACCGACGACTCCCGCCTCGCGGTGACGCAGCGCGAGCTCGGCGATCTCGCGCCCGCGGTCGGCGTGGCGCATCGCGGTCACCAATTGGCCGACCTGGATGCTGTGACCGGCGTCACGCGCTTGCTCGACCCCGGCATCCAAACCCGCCTGCACGGCTTCGACCGTCTCGTCGAGACTGAGGCCCGCGGTGAGGTGCTGCTCGGGGGCCCAGCGGATCTCACCCCACACGACTCCGTCGGCGGCAAGATCGAGCACGCACTCGCGAGCAACGCGCTCGAGCCCCTCGCGCGTCTGCATGACGGCGGTGGTCACGTCGAAGGTCGTCAAGTACTCGACGAGCGACCCGGCGGTGCACTGAGCGAGAAACCAGTCAGCGAGCGCGGCCTCGCCATCGACCGGCAACTCAAGCCCGATCTCATCAGCCAACTCGATGATCGTCTGCGGGCGCAGGCCGCCATCGAGGTGGTCGTGCAGCGACACCTTCGGCAGCTGCACGAGGTCGAGGTCTGTGCCCGCAAGAAGGGCTGGTGTCGCCATCGTCATGCCCTCAAACCTACCGTGTCGTTACCAGGCTGTGACCCGTAAAGGCGGCGCTCTCTGGAGCGTCATAGGCTCGTCGCATGGCGCCTCCCACCCCCGATTCCACCCCTCACAAAATCATCCTCGACTGCGACCCTGGCCACGACGATGCGGTCGCGATGTTGCTCGCTCATGGTTCACCCGACATCGAGCTGCTCGCCGTCACGACGGTCATGGGCAACCAGACCATCGAGAAGGTCACGCGCAACGCTCTGGCCGTGGCCCGGGTCATCGGCATGGATGCTGTACCCATCGCTCGCGGAGCAGGTCGGCCGCTCGTGCGCACCGTCGAGACGGCTCCCGACATTCATGGTGAATCGGGGCTCGACGGCCCGGTGCTGCCCGAGCCCGCCGTCGAGCTCGACCCGCGCCACGCCGTCGACCTCATCATCGACACGGTCATGGCGCACGAGCCCGGCACCGTCACGCTCGTGCCGACGGGTGCGCTCACGAACATCGCCCTCGCCGTGCGCAAAGAACCGCGCATCGTCGAGCGCGTGAAGCAGGTCGTGCTCATGGGCGGCGGCGTGCACGTGGGCAACTGGAGCGCCGTCGCCGAGTTCAACATCATCATCGACCCTGAGGCGGCGCACATCGTGTTCAACGAGGCGTGGCCGCTCACCATGATCGGTCTCGACGCCACGCATCAGGCCCTCGCGACCGACGACGTCGCCGCCCGCATCGCTGCGGTCGGCACCGCACCAGCCCGATTCGTCGGCGAACTGCTCGAGTTCTTCGCGCACAGCTACAAAGACGCGCAGGGCTTCGACCACCCACCCGTGCACGACCCGTGCGCTGTGGCGTTCGTGATCGACCCGAGCCTGTTGCGCGTGGTGAAGGCCCCGCTCGATGTCGAGCTCACCGGCGGTCTCACGCTCGGCATGACCGTCGCCGACCTGCGCGGCCCCGCCCCCGACGGATGCACAACCCAGGTCGCCCTCGACATCGACAACGATCGCTTCTGGGGTCTGGTGGTCGACGCGCTCATCGCTATCGGCGCGGTGGAGCTATAGCGATCGCATCGCGATCGCGCGACCCCAGCGCCGACGGAGCTACGCTCAGTCGGTTGAGAGAATAGGCTCGCGGCATGTCCATGACGACACCCTCCACCCCTGCATCTACTGTTCCGGCTCTGCGTCGGCGCACCGTCGCCGGCTATGCGATCGGGTCTCTCGGCACGGGAGGGTTCGGCGCCCTTCCGGGGCTGGTGCTGCTGTATTACATGACCGATTCCCTCGGCATCACCGCTCTCGCCGGTGGCCTGATCGTGAGCCTCGCCAAGTTGTGGGACGTCATCATCGATCCGGTGATCGGCGCTCTGAGCGATCGCATGCGACAACGCACCGGCACGCGGCGCACCCTCATGCTCATCGGCGCCTTGAGCCTGCCCGTCTTCTTCACCCTCACCTTCGCCGTGCCCGCGGGGCTGACCCCTCTCGTCTCGGCGCTGTGGGTGCTCGTCGCCTTCGTGCTGTCGACCACGGCGTTCAGCCTCTTCCAAGTGCCCTACATCGCGCTGCCCGTCGAGCTCTCGCCCGACTACAACGGGCGCACGCGGTTGCTGACCTGGCGCGTCGTCGTACTCACCGTCGCGATCCTGCTGTTCGGCGCGGGTGGGCCGCTGCTGCGCGGCCTCGGCGACGACGTGCGCACGGGTTACCTCGTCATGGCGATCATTGCGGGCGTCGTGATCTCGGCGGGACTGACGACGTCATCGTTCACGGCACCGCGGGGTGCGCCGAGCATCCAGGCCCCCCGCGGTCGGCTGCTGGGCGGCTATCGGCTCGCGATCAACGTGCTGCGCGAGAGCCGCCCGTTGCGCGCGCTGCTCGGCGCCTTCGTGCTGCAGGCTCTTGCCACGGGCATCATGCTCGCGGCGGCGCAGTATGTCGCCACTTGGATCCTCGCGAGCGAAGACGCCGTGACTCTACTGTTCCTCGCGCTCATCGCGCCCGCCGTGCTCGTCACACCACTGTGGGGCAGACTCGCCCACCGCATCGGAAAAGAACGCAGCTTCGTCATCGCCTCGGTCATCTTCGGCGTCGCCACTGTGAGCATCATCGGCGTGGTCGCTGCGCCGGGCGGCTGGATCTATGTGCCCGTCGGCCTCGCGGGCGCCGCCTACGCCGGCATGCAGGCGCTTCCGCTCGCCATGCTGCCCGACGTGATCGCGCACGATGGCCGCCAGCGCGGCACAGAGCGCGCCGGTGTCGTGAGCGGGGTGTGGACGGCGGGCGAGACTGCGGGCATGGCGCTCGGCGCGACCGTGCTCGCCTTCGTGCTCACCGCGACGGGGTACATCGAATCGACCGCAGAAATTGTTCCCACCCAACCCGATAGCGCGGTGGTCGGCATCGCACTCGCGTTCAGTCTCGTGCCCGCCCTGCTCATGGCGGCGAGCCTCGTCGTGTTTCGTGGCTACCGACTGCGTCGGTCAGACATCGACGTCGATGCCGGCGACACTGCGGGCACGCCGTGACGGCTCGAACGCCTCTGACGTCGTCAGAGGTGCTCGAGCGACTCAGCGCGCTGCGAGCAGACGATGCCCCGACCCATGGCGGACGCGTGCTGTCGTACGTCTACGACTCGGGCCTGGCCGAACTCGATGAGCTGGCGGCCGCAGCGATGCGTCAAGTGCAGTCGATCAACGGCCTCGACCCGACGGCGTTTCCGTCGGTCGCCCGGCTCGAGGCCGAGGTCGTCGGCTTCACTCGCGCTCTGCTGCACGGCGATGATGATGTCGTCGGCACCGTGACCACGGGCGGCACCGAGAGTTGCCTGCTCGCCGTGAAGGCCGCCCGCGATCTCTGGCGAGCAGCCGGCGGCACGGGGCGGGCTCGGCTGCTCGTGGCGCTCACGGCGCACGCGGCCTTCCAGAAGGCGGCTCACTACTTCGATCTCGACCTCGACGTCGTGCCCGTGAGAGCTGACACCGGCGCTGTCGACGCCGCGCGCATGATCGAGCGACTCGGGCCGAATGTCGCGCTTGTCGTCGTCTCGGCTCCCTCGTACCCGCACGCCGCGCTCGATCCGATCGCCGAGGTGGCGGCGGCCGCCGACGCGCTGGGCGTCTCGTGCCATGTCGACGCGTGCATCGGTGGTTTCGCTCTGCCCTGGTGGCCCCAGGTCGAGGCCTGGGACTTCTCGGTCGGCGGCGTCACGAGCATTTCTGCCGATCTGCACAAATACGGCTACGCGCCGAAAGGTGCGAGTGTGTTGTTGCACCGGGGCCGCGACCGACGCGCGGCACAGTACTTCGCGACGACGCGCTGGCCGGGGTATCCGGTCGTCAACCCGACCATGCTCGGCTCGCGATCGGCCAGCTCGCTCGCAGCCGCCTGGGCGATCATCCACCGACTGGGTGACGCCGGCTATGCCCGCCTCGTCGCTCGCACTGTCGAGGCCACGAGCACGCTGCGTGCGGTCGTCGACGAGATCGACGGTCTTCGAGTGTTCGGCGACCCGATCGGCCCCTTGTTCGCCGTCGTCGCCGACGCCGACGGCGCCGAGTCACTGCGCGTCGACCCGCACCGCTGGGCCGACGCAGTGCGTCGTCGCGGCTGGGTTCTGCAGCAGCAGCCCGGCATCGTGCAGGCCGACGGCTCGGTGTTGCCGCGCAGCACGCACCTGACTGTGACCCCGGTCACCGCAGACGCCCTCGACGAGCTGGGCTCCGCACTTCGCGACGCCGCCGATGAGGTTCGCGGCGTGGCTGGCGCCGACGTCTCCGCGCTGCAGGCCGCGCTGCCGCCTGAGCTGCTTCACGCCCTTCAGACGCCGAGCGGCGCCTCGGATGCCCCCGCCATCCCGCCCGACGTTCTCGCGAGCCTTCTGCATCTGGCCGGCATCGGAGCCGACGGCTCGCTGCCGAGCGAAGCCGCACCGCTGACGGCGATGATCGAAGCTCTGCCAGCACCGATCGTCGAGCAGGCCCTCATCGGGTTGCTCGGTGCGCTGATCGACCCGCCCGCTTAGGCCTCGATGATGTCGGCGACGAGTGCACCGCCGGTGTGCACCTCGTCGCCCGCGTCGCCAATGCGGTAGCCACCTTCGAGCGCTTCGAAGGCCCGCTCGAATCGAGCGACCTCGTTGGTGTGCAGCGTGAAGATCGGCTGGCCCTTCGTGACCGTGTCACCCGGCTTGGCGTGCAGGTCGATGCCTGCGCCATGATCCACCGGGTCTTCCTTGCGGGCTCGGCCCGCTCCGAGGCGCCAGGCCGCGATGCCGAAGGGCAGAGCGTGCTGCTCGACGAGCACTCCGTCACGCTCGGCCGTCACGACGTGGGTCTCACGGGCGACGGGCATGGCAGCATCCGGATCGCCGCCCTGCGCCCGGATCATGGCGTTCCAGGCATCCATCGCCTGCCCGTTCTTGAGGGCGCCCTCGACGTCGACGTCGGTGACACCGGCAAGCTCGAGCATGTGGCGCGCGAGCACCACGGTGAGCTCAACGACGTCGGCGGGTCCGCCACCGGCGAGCACCTCCACCGACTCGCGCACCTCGTTGGCGTTGCCGATCGCGAGGCCCAGCGGCACGTTCATGTTGGTGAGCACGGCCCGCGTCGCAACGCCAGCGTCTTCACCGAGACGCACCATGACCTTGGCGAGCTCGCGCGACTGCTCGATGTCTTTCAAGAAAGCACCCGAACCGAACTTCACGTCGAGCACGAGGGCTGCGGTTCCTTCGGCGATCTTCTTCGACATGATCGACGAGGCAATGAGCGGAATGCACTCGACCGTGCCCGTGATGTCGCGCAGCGAGTAGAGCTTGCCGTCGGCCGGCGCCAGGCCAGAGCCCGCGGCGCAGAC
>JBBQKE010000039.1:0-9642 GCA_038326585.1 Actinomycetales bacterium
AGCTCTGCTCGCCGACCACGAGAAAGACGCCCTCGTGCGCCTGCGCACCTTTCTCGAGGCCGAGGTGAAGCCCGTCGTCAACGACTACTGGGAGCGCGCCGAGTTCCCCCGCCAGATTCTGCCCGGTCTGCACGACCAGCAGGTGTTCGGCAATCTGTGGGAAGAGACCAAGGCCGGTGACTACAGCGCCGTCTACGGCGGCTGGACAGCACTCGAGATGGCACGCGTCGACGCGAGCGTCGCCACCTATGTGGGCGTGCAAAACGGGTTGGCGATGGGCTCTATCGGTGTCGCCGGCTCGCCCGAGCAGCGCGCTGAATGGCTGCCCAAGCTCAAGACGGCAGAGGTCATCGGTGCCTTCGGGCTCACCGAACCGCTCTCGGGCAGCGACTCGGCCCAGGGTCTGCGCACCACGGCGACACGCGACGGCGACGAGTGGGTGCTCAACGGCAGCAAGCGTTGGATCGGCAACGCCACCTTCAGCGACATCACGATCATCTGGGCGAAGAGCACCGACGACGGCCAGGTCAAGGGCTTCATCGTGCCGACCAGCACACCCGGTTACTCGGCGACCAAGATCGAGCGCAAGCAAGCGCTGCGCATCGTGCAAAACGCCGACATCACGCTCGAGAACGTGCGCGTGCCCGAGTCGCACCGGTTGCAGAACGCCAACTCGTTCCGCGACACCGCTGCCGTGCTGCGCCTCACGCGTGCCGAAGTGGCCTGGGCCGCGGTCGGCACCTCGATCGGCGCCTACGAGGCCGCGGTCGAATACGCGACCACCCGTGAGCAGTTCGGCAAGACGATCGCCCACCACCAGCTCGTGCAAGACTTGCTCAGCCGCAGCCTCGGCAACATCACGGCGAGCATCGCACTCTGCACGCGAGTGTCGCAGATGCTCGACGAGGGTGTGCAGCGCGACGAGCACGCCTCGCTCGCCAAAGCCTTTGCGACCACGGCGATGCGCGAGACCGTCGGGCTCTGCCGCGAAGCCCTGGGCGGCAACGGCATCGTGCTCGACTACGACGTCGCACGATTCCACGCCGACGCCGAAGCGCTCTACAGCTATGAGGGCACGCGCGAGATGAACAGCCTCATCGTCGGGCGCGCGATCACCGGCGTCGGCGCATTCGTCTGACACGTCTGAGCCCGACTCGCCTACAGTGGTCCCACCCGCTGTTCCTTCAGCACCAGGAGCATCTATGACCACCGATCCCTCCGTTTCTTCGGGCATTCGAGACGAACAGACCGTCACGCCTGAGGGTGCCCCCATCGCGACGACGATCGACGGCGTCAAGGTGCGATCGACCCCGCACCACGTCGACCACCGCGGCACGGTCTTCGAGATGTTCGAAGGTGTCGGCGACTACTGGGATGAGCCCGTCGTCTACGCCTACCAATTCTCGGTGCGACCTCACCAGATGAAGGGGTGGGGCCTGCACGAGCGCAAAGCCGACCGCTACACGATCATCTCGGGCGAGGTGCTGCTGTTTCTCTATGACGCACGCCCCGACTCCCCCACGCACGGCGTCAGCATGAAGCTCGTGCTCTCAGACCGAGGAGTGCGACAGGTCACCATGCCGCCCTTCGTGTGGCACCTCTCGGTCAACGTCGGCTCGGTCGACGCCCACCTCGTCAACTTTCCGACCGAGGTCTACCACCACGAGTCGCCCGATCGCCTGCTGCTGCCCTGGGACAGCCCCGACATTCCGGTCGATGTGAGCGCGCACCTGCCGAAGTTCTAACCGGGCATGCACCGAGTCACCGCGGTCATCCCGACCCTGGGCGCGAACGTCGAGCGATTGCGCGCGGCCGTCGATGCCACGTGGGCCCAGGCCGATGACCTCGATCTCGACGACATCGATCTTGAGGTCATCGTCGTCGTCAACGGCCCGGCGCTCGATAAGACCGCGACGCTGGATGCTCGCACGACGATCATCACCGCCGGCATCAACCTCGGCTGGGGTGGTGGTCTGCACACGGGTCGCGCCGCGACCGAGGCCGAGCTGCTCTGGCTCGTGCAAGACGACTCGTATGCCGAAGCCGGCTGCCTGCGCGAGCTCGTGGCAGCGCTCGATGCGTCACCCGAGCTCGGGCTTGCCGCACCGCTGGTGGTGCGTCGCGAGCCCGAGAACGAGAAGTCGCCGACGGTGCCCTACTCGCGTCGCGCCAGTTGGGGCGGCGTGCTCGCCGCCGACGGAACGATGGATCACTGGGAACCGCGACGCGACACTCCCCTCGGCGAGATCGGCGAGATTCCCCCGCTCGACTATGTGCCCAGTCGCGGCATGCTCGTGCGCACAGCGGTGTGGGACCTCGTGGGAGGCACCGACCTGCGGGCCTTTCCGGTGGGCTGGGTCGACGTGCTGCTGTGCGCCGCAGTGCGCGAAGCTGGCTTCACGATCGGGCTCGTTGCGACCGCGCACCTGCGGCACGATCGCTCGGGCTCGACCGCGGCCGTGCTCAATGGCTACGTTCGCGAACGCGGACCACGGCTGCTGCGCGAGCGCGAGAGCGGGCCTCAGTCGGTGACCGACGTTGTGCCGCAGGCCGTTCGTGAGGCGACCCTCGTGGCCGCAACGTCGTCGTTTCTCGAGCTCGTCGACTATGTCGACCGCGAGACCGTGTCGCGGGTGTCGGCCGACAAGCTCGCCGCGCAGCTCGAGATCATGACTGAGCGATCCGCCCGCGCGCAGCGCGAGCTCGACGCTGTGCGCGGGTCGCTCTCGTGGCGCGTCACGTCGCCGCTGCGCACGGTTCGCGCCGCCCTGCGCCGCCGATGACCAAGTCGGGTCGGCGCAGAGCGCGACTAGGCTGACTCGCATGTTCTGGCTTCGCGACCGGCGCGTTGCCCTCACCGCGCTCACGATGTTCACCCTGCTCTCGGGCGACGCGTGGCGTTATTCGATCACCTGGTTCGGGTGGGGTGCCGTCGCGCTGGGGATCGTCGTGGGCTGGACAGTCGTCGCGGTGCGACGTCGCGTGATTCTGCGGCGTCTTCCAATCGCGGTCGCGACGCTTCTCGGGCTCATGGTCGCCTCCATCGTGTGGTCGTATTACCCGGGTGCCACGGCGCTCGGCATCGTGGCGACCGGCGCCACAGCGTTCGTCGGCATCGTCATGGCCCACACCATCTCGCTCGAACAGCTGCTGCGCGCGCTCAGCGTCGCGCTGCGGTTCATCGTCGGGCTGTCGCTCGCCTTCGAGCTCTTCGTCTCGGTCGTCATCAGGCAACCGGTGCTGCCGCTGTGGGTGAGCTATGACGAGCCGATTCCTCGCGCGTTCTTCTGGTCGCGCAATCTGCTGTTCGAAGGCGGGCGCATTCAAGGCATTCCGGGTAACGCGAACCTGTTGGCCTTCGCAGCCCTCCTCGCTGTCATCGTCTTCGCCATTCAGATCGCCGAACGCCGCGTCGCCCTGGTTGGCGGATGGGCGTGGCTCGGTGCCGCACTCTTGACCCTCGCTCTCACTCGCTCATCGACCGTGATCGTGGCGGGGCTGGTCGCCGTGGTGGCGCTCGGTGTGCTGCTGCTGGCGCGTCGGCTGTCGACTCGCGGGCAGTTCACGCTCTTCGGCCTCACCGCACTTGCCTCCGGCGCCGTGGTGGCTCTGGCGCTCGCGCTGCGCGAGCAACTGCTCGACCTGCTGGGCCGCAGCGACGACCTCACGGGCCGCCTCGACATCTGGGCAGCCGTCACCGAACTAGCGGGGCAACGGCCCGTGCTCGGGTGGGGCTGGGTCAGCTACTGGGCGCCGTGGGTCGAACCCTTCGACGATCTCGTCATCATCAGGAGTGTGCGCTACCTGCAGGCCCACAACGCCTGGCTCGACGTGTTGCTGCAACTCGGCTGGGTCGGGCTCATCGTCTTCACCATCGTGATCGTCACGACGGGCGCGCGAGTGCTGTCGTGGTCGGTGGATGCCCCGCTCGGCGACGCCGCCCCCACCCCCGCGCTGCAACTGCTGCCGGGTCTGCTGTTCACGGTGCTGCTCGTGCACAGCCTCGCCGAGTCGCGCTTGCTGATCGAGGCTGGTTTCGTGCTGCTGATCTACCTCGCGGTCGCGAGCCGACTGCGCGGCGTCACTGTGCCGCCCGTGCATCGCGAACCGACCCCCGAACACGAGCCGGTGACGGCGCCGGAGGTGCGCTCGTGATCGCCGCATCGCGTGCGCTGCTCGGCTCGCCGCGATTCACGCAGGCCCTCACCGAGGCGATCGTGGGCGTGGCGCTCGCATCGTTCGCGGTGCGCGTTTTGCTCGGCTGGCCCGGCAGCATCGCCGTGCTCGCGGGGCTCGTCGTGCTTGCCGGTCTCAGCCTCGCTTCGCAGCCCGAACGCGTCGAGTGGCGCGGCGTGCTGCCGATCTCGCTCATCGCCCTGTTCTCGTTGCTGACGGTGAGCGTCATCTGGAGCCAGTACACCTGGGCCACTCTCGGCGGCATCGCCTATGCGCTGGCCTACGGGTTTCTCGGCGTCTACCTCGCGCTCGTGCGCGACCTCATTCAGCTCGTGCGCGCCGTGGGCAACGCCCTGCGGGTGATTCTGACCGCCTCGTTCGTGCTCGAAGTTCTCAGCGGCATCATCTTCGACACGCCCCTGCTCTGGCTCGGCATCACGGGAGACCTCGCCTCGGGCGGCCCCGTGCAGGGCCTCGCGGGCACACGCAACGCCTTCGCCTTTCTCGGTGCCCTCGCCGTGCTGAGCTTCTGGATCGAGTTTCGCACCCGCTCGGTATCGCGCGGCCTCTCGGCCTATTCGCTGGCGCTGGCGGGCGCCACCATTCTCTTCGCCCGGTCGCCTGTCACCCTGCTGGTGCTCGCCGCGGTGCTCGTGGTCGGGCTCGCACTCGTGATCATCCGTCGCCAGAAGCCGGTCGCGAGGCGCGCGACGCAGAGCGTTCTGCTCATCTCGGCGACGGTGTTCGGCGTGCTCGCCTGGGTCTTCCGCGGCCCGCTCGTGGGGGTGGTAGATGCCGCTGCCGATGTCGAAGAGCGCACAAGCGTCTGGTCGGCGGTCGGCGACCTGGTGGCGCAGCAGCCCGTGCTCGGTTGGGGGTGGGTCGGGCCCTGGCCGACCGACGTGTACCCGTTCTCAATCGTCAGCTCGAGCAGTGGCGTGCATCCCGAATCGGCCTTGAACGCCTACGCCGACGTCTGGCTGCAACTCGGGCTCGCGGGCATCATCGTGCTGCTTGTCGCACTCGGCCTCGCGTTCGTGCGGGCGTGGCTGGTGGCCGCCGATCGTCGCAGCACGGTCTATGTGTGGCCCGCGCTCACGCTCGTGCTGCTCGCCACGGTGAGCATGACCGAGAGCTACTTGCTTTTCGAGGGCGGGCTGCTGCTCTTCGTCACTTCTGCCTTCGCGGCCGCGCGCAACCGATCGTGGCGCGGCCGCTTCGACTGATCGATCAGCAGGTGCGCAGGTTCGCGACGCGGCTCGACAAAACGCCGGTGCCGCCGAGCAGCACGACCTTGCGTGTGTCGAGTGCGTACAGCTGCGTCAGCACGTTAGCTGGCACGCACGTGGGGCGCACCACGAACAGAGCAGAACCTGACCCGCCGGCCACAGCGGCCCCGGCGAGGGCATCGGGAAAGTCGAGGCCAGTGGCGAGGTAGACCGTGCGCGACTGCGTGAAGCTGCCGGCGTTGATCGCGACCGATGTGGCGTATCGATCGCTGCCCGCGAGCCGCGTCACCCCCGAGGGCGAGTACAGAGACTGCAACTCGGCCTCGATCGCCGCCGACACCACCCCGGTGCCCCCTGCGATGACGACGTTCTCGACTCCCAGTTCGGCGAACAGGTCGCGCGTCGCCTGACCGATGGCCGATGCCCTGCCGTCGACGAGCACGACCGGCGACTGGTCGGCACCCGCTGCCGCCGAGGCCGAGAGTGCGTCGGGAAAGTTGCGGCCGGTAGCGACGTAGACGGTGGTCGCGCCCGAGGAGAACGCGCCGTCGGCAATGAGCCGTGAGGTCTCGTAGCGGTCGGCACCGCTGTAGCGGGTGCGCGGCACCCCCGGCAACAGGGTGGCGATGCGCGACTCGACCGCCGCCGACACGGCCCCCGTGCCGCCGACGATCACGACGGCCTCTGGGTCGAGCCTCTGCAGCTCGGTCGCCACGACGCTCGGCAGCGAGGTGCGGGCCGTCAACAGCAGGGGGCCCTCACCGTAGGCGGCCGCGGATGCTGCAGAAAGAGCATCCGGATAGTTGGTTCCTGTCGCGATGTAGACGACGGGCACGCCCGGGTCGAACGCTTGCGCGATCTGCACGGCGGTGGAGTATCGGTCGGCGCCTGCGGTGCGCGTGACCTCGAATCCGGAGGTGAACGTCAGCGCCTGAATACGAAGCTGGAAGCCGACGTCATCAGGACCGATCGCGCCGACGATCATGGTGGTGTCGCGCCCGGTGGTGACGATGCTGGGCTTGTCAGCCAGGGTGACATTGGCCGTCACCGGCGCACCCCAGGTGAGGCCGGCGTTCTCTGACCCCGCCGACTGCGGTCGTGTCGTCTCGCCGTCGTTGCGGCTCCACGCCACGATGACTCTCGTGCCCGTCACCGTGAGCGCGGGCTCGCTCGCATCGTTGCCCGCGGCCGAGAGGGTGGTCGGCGAGCGCCAGGTCACTCCCGAGTTGGCCGATGACGAGACCTGCACGCGCTCGTGCGACCCGTCGTAACGACGCCACGCCACGGCGACCGTTGCTGCGTCGATCTTCACCGTCGCGTCGAAAGCACCCTCACCGGCTGCCGAAAGCGTGATCGGGTCATTCCAGCTGAGCCCGGCATCTGGCGACATGCCGACCTGCGTGCGGTAGTGCGAGCCATCGGTGCGTGACCACGCGGCGGCGATGGTCCCGTCGTGCATGGCGACGACGGGCTGGGTGGCGTCTTGGCCTGCAGCAGAGAGCGTTTGCGGCGCAGACCACCCGTCGGCAAGAGTCCACGCGGCGAACTCGACGCGATCGTCCGTGCCGTCGGTACGACGTAGCCACACCGCGGCCGCCGACGAGCCGTCAGAGGTGAGGCGTTGATCGTTCGCCGACTCACCTGCCGCAGAAATGGCGACCTGGGCTGCCCAGTTGGCTCCGGCGTCGGTCGAGCTGGAGGCGATGATGCGGAAGTCGTCGGCGTCGTCGACGTCGCGCCAGATCACGTGCACGGTCGAGCCGACGATCGCCACCTGCGGCGAGCCGAGGGCGTTGCTCGGTAAGGAGACGGCCGTCGCCGGCCCCCAGCTCAAGCCGCTGTTGGTCGAGACGGCAGACTCGACGAACGAGCTGCCCAGCTCAGAACGAATCCAGACCGCGGCCACCATCGACCCGCCTGCTGCGATGTGCGGATCGAAAATGTCACCCCCTCCGGTCGAGAGCGTCGCCGGTGCGCCGTAGGCCTGCGTACCCGCCGGTGCCGAGGCCGACTGCACGCGCAATTGCGCACCGTCAGAGCGAAGCCACAGTGCCGTATCAGTGACGCCGTCGGTGACAACCTGCCCGAACGAACCGGTCTGCCCCGCGGCAGAGATGGCGATGGGGCTGCTCCAGGCGTCAACGGCCGCGTGTGCCGGAGAGAGGGGAAGCAGTGCCGTGGCAACGATGGCGACGGTGACGGCAGCGGGAAGAGTCGAACGCACGGCGGTCTCGGCTTTCACGAAGAGTGACCTGACGAAAGCAACGAGCTCACGACAGTGTGGGCGCGGCACACCCCTACGTGCGAAGTTACTTCACGAAATCTGTCATGTGAAGGGCTCGGTCACGATTCTGGGCTTCTGACGGCGAGCACCGAGTCGAGAATGTCGTCGAGGTCGTGCTGCGCCCTCCACCCGAGTTCGACGGCGATGCGGCTGACGTCGGCAACCACTGCCGCGGGGTCGCCGGGTCGCCGGGGGCGGGTGACGGCGGCGGGAGCATCCGTCATGCGAGAACGGATGCCCTCGACCACCTCGCGCACGCTCGACCCCACGCCGGTGCCGATGTTGAAGACGCGGTGCGGCTCGGCTTGCCGCGGCAGGGCGTCGAGCACGGCGATGTGCGCGTCGGCGAGGTCGCGCACGTGCACGAAGTCGCGCACGCACGTGCCGTCGGCCGTCGGGTAGTCGTCGCCGAAGATCTGGGGCGCGCGGCCGGCGTCGAGCTCGGCGAGCACCATCGGCACGAGGTTGAGCACGGCCGTGTCGGCGAGGTCGGGCCAGCCGGCTCCCGCGACGTTGAAGTAGCGCAGGCTCGTGACGCGCAGGCCCTCGGCGCGTGCGACGTCGGCGGCGAGCCACTCGCCGGCGAGCTTCGTCTCGCCGTAGGGGTTGACGGGCACCGTGGGTGAGTCTTCAGAGACGACTCCGGCAGCGTCGCCGTAGACCGCGGCCGAGCTCGAAAAGACGAGGTCGTGCACTCCGGTGGCGAGCATCGCCTCGAGCACCGCGGTCAACGAGCCGCCGTTCTGCTGGTGGTACCAGAGCGGCCGCGCGACCGATTCGCCGACCTGCTTGCGTGCGGCGAGGTGGATGACCGCGTCGACTCCCTCGTCACGCATCACCCGCGCGAGCGCGAGCGTCGCGCCGGGTTCGGCGAGGTCGAGCTCGTAGACAGGCATGCCGTCGACGCGACGACGCACACCGCTCACGAAGTCATCGACGACCACCGGGGTGTCGCCGCGCTCGACCAGAACTCGGCAGATGTGCGAGCCGATGTAGCCGGAACCTCCGGTGACGAGTGCGCGCACGCTCTTCAGTCTAGGCGGGCACTGCGAACGCGTAGGCGACGTCGAGAGCAGACAGCTGATCGTCGGCGAGATCGAGCACGAGTGCGATCACCTCACGTACCGCTGCGTCGAGGTCGTCGAAATCGTCAGCGAAGGTGTGAGCACCGGGCAGATCGCGAACCGCGGCCAGCAACCGGTCGCCTTCTCGCTCAACATCGACGATGAAGGTCGTCATCGCAACCACCCCTTTCCGAGCAGCGGCTCGAGGTCACGCTCGATCGCCCTGAGCGTGCCTTTCGGCACGTCGCCGCCATGGTGTGCCACTGTGGTGCGGGCCGTCTTCCCACCACTAGTCACAATGAACAGCCGATGTGAACCTCGTTGGCGCAGCAACTCTCCTCCGGCGGCACGAATCCTCTTCTCGATATCCTTCGCCTTCGCCAGCGAGAGAATGACTATTCGCAGACATCGATAGTTTTGTGGCACCGATTGCTGAGGTGGGCACCGCCCCTCATTCCGCTGTGGAGGACCGCCCGACCGCACCGCCGCGGGCAGATCAGCAGCGGCGCAGGTCTCGCACGTTATTGCTGACGACCGACGTGCCGCCGAAGACGGTGATCTGCTCGGGGCTGATGTCGAGAATGTGGTTCACCACGCCCGAATCGACGCATGCGGTCTGCGTGATGTACATCGGGCCTCCCCGCAGGCCGGCGACGACGCCGCCCGCGAGCGCGTCGGGGAAGTTCAAACCGTAGGTCAAGAACGCCTCAGGCACGTCGCCGGGATGCGCGAACTGATTGATCACGAGCGAGGTCGCGAAGCGGTTGGCTCCGCCATATCGGGCCGTACTCACGCCCGAGACCGCGTCGATGGCGCTTTTCACGCCATTCGAGACCACGGCCGTACCTCCTGCGATGCGAGCGACGGTGGGCCTCAGCGTAGAGGCAAG
>JBBQKE010000040.1:0-9542 GCA_038326585.1 Actinomycetales bacterium
CGCTGAGCTCGGAGGCGATCGCCGCAGCGACGTCTCCCATGATGTGAATGTCGTACCAGACGTGCTCGTTGACTCCCTCGACGTGGCCGTGGCCGTCGTCGTCAGAGTGGGCCTCCTCCTCCGAGTGCGCTTCGTCCTCGAGCCCGGCGACCGCAGCGGCCGAGATCACGACCGCGGTCGTCCCCGAACCCTCGACGAGCACGTCGATGAAGGGGTCGTAGCCCCCGCCGTTCTCGATGACAAGGTCGGCATTCGCGATCGCGAGCTGGTCTTGCGCGCTGGCCTCGTAGCTGTGCGGGTCTTGCGCGGGCGAGTCGATGATGCTCGTCACAGTGGCGAGGTCTCCGGCGATCGAGGCGGCGATGTCGCCATAGACGTTCGTCGACGCGACGATCGAGAGGCCCTCGGTCGCGGGCGCGGCTGTCGCACAGCCGGTCAGGGCGGCCGCGGTCGAGACGGCGACGAGCAGGGCGGGAACGGTGCGGCGGGTCGAGGTCATAGAGCGAGCGTACGGCTTATCGAGAACGATTGTCAAAAGCATTCTCAATAAGCGAGCGGGGTGGGTGTGCTGGTGGGGTGGCGGCGGGCTCTGGCTCAGGATGCCCGTCTAGCGTTCCCTTCATGTCGAACCGCCGCTCGATGCTCACGATGACCGCGCTGCACCGCACCCTGCTGCGGCTCAGCGGCGGGCGGCTCGGCCGCCGGCTGGGCACCATGCCCGTCATCGACCTGACCACCACCGGCCGATCGAGCGGTCTGCCTCGCACCACGATTCTCACCGTGCCGCATCGCGAGCCCCTGCCCGACGGTCGGCCGGGCGAACGGCTCATCGTGATCGCGAGCCGTGGCGGCGATGACGCGCAGCCCGCGTGGTACCTCAACCTCGTGGCCGAGCCGACTGTTCACGTGGCGCCGTGGGGCGAGCATCCCGAGCCCTACCGCGCTCGCACCGCCGACGCTACCGAGCGCGCCCGACTGTGGCCCCTCGCCGTGAGGGCCTACCGCGGCTACGCGCAGTACCAGCGCAAGACCGAGCGCGAGATTCCCGTCGTCATCCTCGAACCGATCGACGAACGCCCCTAGTCGAGCAGCAGCGCGGGCTCTTCGATAACGCTCGCGACGTCGGCGAGAAAGCGGCTTGCGACGTCGCCGTCGACAACCCGGTGATCGAACGACGCACCGAGCGTCGTGACGAAGCGCGGCCGCACCTCGCCGTCGACCACCCACGGCTTCTGCTTGATCGTGCCGAGAGCCACGATCGCCACTTCGCCGGGGTTCAGAATCGGCGTGCCGGTGTCCATGCCGAACACACCGATGTTCGTGATGGTGATCGTGCCGTCGGCCATGTCGGCCGGCTGCAGCTTGCCGTCGCGCGCGGTGATCGTCAGCGCCTCGATCGCCTGGGCGAGCTCGCGCAGGCTGAGGTCTTGCGCGTTCTTGACGTTCGGCACCACGAGGCCGCGCGGGGTTGCGGCGGCGAAGCCGAAGTTCACGAAGTGGTGCACGATGATCTCGGTGTCTGTCCACGTCGAGTTCACCGTGGGGTTGCGGCGCACCGCCCAGATCATGGCCTTCGCCATGATGAGCAGCGGCGACACCTTGATGCCAGCGAAGTCGGGGCTCGCCTTGAGCCGCTTGACGAACTCCATCGTGCGCGTCGCGTCGACGTCGACGAACAGCCCGACGTGCGGAGCGCTGAAAGCACTCTTCACCATGCCCGCGGCGATCGCCTTGCGGACGCCCTTAACGGGGATGCGGTCTTCGCGAGCGTTAGGCCAGGCGGGTGTCTGGATGTTGCGGAAAACGCTCGCCTGCTGCGCGTGCCGGATGACATCGTCGCGCGTGATCTCGCCGGCAAGGCCCGTGGCCGTGACGGCCGCGAGATCGACGTCGAGGTCTTTCGCGAGCTTGCGGATGGGCGGCTTCGCGATGACCGGGCCCGCATCGGCGGCGGGCACCGAGCTGAGTCGAGGTGCCGCGGCTGAGGGTGCACTCTCGGCGGGAGCCGGTGCGCGGCCCCGGGTGCGACGCGAGGCAACGTGCCCCTTCGCCCCGTAGCCCACGAGAACGGCGCCGGGCTTCTCGGCCTCCGCCTCGCTCGCGATGCTGGACGCAGTGTCGGCCACGCCGTCAGCGGCACCCGTGTCGGGGGCGGCAACGTCGGAATCCCCTCGCACCGTGATGATCGGCGTGCCGACCTCGACGGTCTGACCCTCGTCGACCAACAGCGCGTCGACCGTGCCGGCGAAGGGCGACGGCAACTCGACGAGCGACTTCGCCGTCTCGATCTCGACGAGCACCTGGTTGATGGTCACGGTGTCGCCGGGCTTGACGCGCCACGACACGATCTCGGCTTCGGTCAGGCCCTCCCCGACGTCGGGGAGTGGGAACTCGGAGATGCTCACGATTCCTCCAGTGCGATCAGTAGGCCAGGGCGCGGTCGACGGCGTGCAGAATGCGATCGACGTCGGGCAAGTAAACGCCCTCAAGCTTGGCGGGCGGGAAGGGGGTGTCATAGCCGCTCACGCGCAGCACAGGGGCTTCGAGCGAGTAGAACGCGCGCTCGGTCACGGTGGCCGCGATCTCTGAGCCGATGCTCACCGAGCCAGGGGCCTCTTGCGCGACGATGAGCCGCCCCGTGCGGCGCACCGAATCGAGCAGCGGTGCGTAGTCAATGGGCGAGAGCGAGCGCAGGTCGACGACCTCCATGCTCGTTCCTTCTTCGGCCGCCAGCTCGGCGGCGTCGAGCAGCATGCTCACCATGGCACCGTGGCCGACGACGGTGATGTCGGTGCCCGTGCGCACGACGCGCGAGGCGTGCAACTCGGCCCCCGGGTCAGCGAGATCGACCTCGCCCTTCGGCCAGTAGCGGCTCTTCGGCTCGAAGAACAGCACGGGGTCGGTGCTCTCGATCGCCTGCTGCATCATCCAGTAGGCGTCGTGGGGAGTCGCCGGGCTGACCAGGCGCAAACCGGGGGTGTGCGCAAAGTAAGCCTCGGGGCTCTCCTGGTGGTGCTCGACCGCGCCGATGTGCCCGCCGTAGGGCACGCGAATCACGACGGGCAGGTTCAGCGCCCCCTCATGGCGGGCGGTGAGCTTCGCGAGTTGCGTCGTGATCTGGTCGAAGCCCGGAAAGATGAAGCCGTCGAACTGAATCTCGCAGACTGGTCGATACCCGCGCATCGCGAGGCCGATGGCCGAGCCGACGATGCCCGATTCGGCCAGTGGTGTGTCCATGACCCTCTTCGGGCCGAACTGCGACTGCAGACCTTCGGTGACGCGAAACACCCCACCCAGGGGGCCGATGTCTTCGCCCATGAGCAGCACCTTGTCGTCCGCCCTGAGGGCGGCGGCGAGGCCCGCGTTGAGCGCCTTGGCCATCGTCATCGTCTCGGTCGCCATCAGGCACCACCCTCGAACGAGGCCTCGTAGTCGGCGAGCTGCTGGCGCTGAGCATCCATGACCGGATGCGCCTGGCTGTAGACGTGGGCGAACATCGACTCAGCGGCCGGCGGTTCGAGAGCGAGCGTGCGGGCGCGGGCCTCCGACGCGAACTGCTCGGCCTCATCGTGCACCTCGGTGAAGAATGTGTCGCCCTCGCCGAGTGAGCGCAAGTAGATCTCGAAGCGCGCAATCGGGTCGCGCTCTTGCCAGTAGTGCAGCTCGTCGTCGTCGCGGTACTTGCTGGGGTCGTCACTTGTCGTGTGCGCGCCGATGCGGTAGGTGAGCGCTTCGATGAACTGTGGGCCGCCGCCGCCGCGTGCGGCGTCGAGGCTTGCCGCCGACTCGGCATAGCTCATGAGCACGTCGTTGACGTCGATCTGAATGCTCGGAATACCGAACCCGCGCGGACGGTGGAAGAGCGGCGTGCGCGACTGCACGCCCACCGGCACCGAGATCGCCCAGTGGTTGTTCAGCAAGAACAACACCTGCGGGGTTTGATAGCTCTGCGCGAAGACGAACGCCTCGTTGACATCACCCTGGCTCGTCGCACCGTCGCCGAAGTAGACCATGACGGCCGTGTCTGTCTCGGCATCACCAGTGCCGACGAGCCCGTCGAGCTGCACGCCCATGGCGTACCCCGTCGCGTGCAGGGCCTGCGATCCGATCACGAGCGTATAGAGGTGAAAGTTGCCCGTCTCGGCGGGGTTCCAGCCTCCGTGTGTGTGGCCACGCAGCATCGTGATGATCTGCACGAGGTCGAGGCCGCGAATGTAACCGACGGCGTGCTCGCGGTATGCGGGAAAGATGTGATCCTGCGCTTTGGCGGCGAAGCCCGAGCCGACCTGTGCCGCCTCTTGCCCGATGCTCGGAATCCACAGAGCGAGCTGCCCTTGGCGCTGAAGGTTGCCCGCCTCGACGTCGAACCGGCGCACCACGCTCATGCTGCGGTAGAACTCCCGCAACTGATGCTCGGTGAGTGCCTCGATGTAGGGAAGGTAGGCCTCGGTGGCCTCGCTGTCGACGCGAGTTCCGTCCGGTGCCAGAAGCTGGAGGGTCTCCGGCGTGTACGACATGGATTCCACTCTAGGCCCGACCATATGCCGAGCCGTCAGAGGGTTCGAACAACCTCGCCCGCGACCCGCACGAGAGTTGCCACAGACTCGGCCTCGGCGACCGAGACGCGGATGCCCTCCGGAGGGAAGGCGCGCACGACCAGTCCGGCAGCGCCGAACGCCTCGGCTGCGGCCGCGGTCGCCGCGCCCGTCGGCAACCAAATGAAATTGCCGTGCGACACCGGCAACGACCAGCCCTGACGGAACAGGGCCGACAGCACGTCGTCGCGGCGAGCGGCGAGCGCCGCGACGTGCTCGAGCAGTTCATCTTCATGATCAAGAGCCGCGAGCACTGCCCGCTGCGCGGCCTCGGTAACGGAAAGCGGGATGGCGGTGCTGCGGGCAGCCTGCACGATAGCGGGATGCGCGATCGCATAGCCGACTCGTAGACCGGCCAGTCCGTAGGCTTTCGAGAAGGTGCGCAGCACGACCAAGTTCGGATAGTGGCCGATGAGCGTCGCACCATCGACTGATGTCGCATCGCGCACGAACTCGACGTATGCCTCGTCGAGAATGACGAGCAAGTCGTCGGGCACGACTTCCATGAAGGCCGCGAATTCGTCGGCGGTCACGATCGTGCCGGTCGGGTTATTGGGAGTGCACACGATCACCACACGAGTGCGGTCGTTGATGGCCGCCACCATCGCAGGCAGATCGTGGCGTGCATCGGGCAGCAGGGCGACGGGAACCCCCGTTGCTCCGGCCACAGTGATGAGTCCTGGATACGCCTCGAAGCTGCGCCAGGCGTGCACGACCTCGTCGCCCACGGTTGCCGCAGCGCTGATGAGTTGCGCGAGCACCGCGACCGAGCCCGCACCGACAATGATCTCGTCCGGGGTCACCCCGTGCCGCGCGGCCAACTGTTCGCGCACGACACGCGCCGAGGCATCCGGGTACCGATTGATGTCGAGATCACGGATCGCCGCCAGCACGGCGGGATGCGGCGGAAAGGGATTCTCGTTGCTCGACAGCTTGAACGCGTCGGGCGCGGCCGTGCGGCCTTGCGCATAGGCCGGCAGGGCGACGATCTCCGGTCGGAGACGGACAGGGGAAGACACCCGATCAGCCTACGTCGACGTGCTGGACACCGGATGGCCGTTTGCGCTTCACATACGCGGCTCGACATAGTTGAGGCATGGGACGCTTTCTGATTCGCCTGATCATCAACACCATCGCGCTGTGGTTGACGACCCTCATCGTCACCGGGGTCTCTGTGAACTCATACGGCGCCGAGGGCGACACGGTGGCGCTTGTGCTCACCTACTTGATCGTCGGCGGCATCTTCGGTCTCGTGAATTCGATCATCGGCAACGCGATCCGGATCGTCGCTTTTCCGCTCTACATCTTGACGCTCGGCCTCATCGCCCTCATCGTCAACGGGCTGTTGCTCTTGCTCGTAGCCTGGATCTCGAGCCTGCTGGGCTTCGGCCTGAGCGTCGAGAGCTTCTGGTGGGGAGTTCTCGGAGCCATCGTGCTGGGTCTGCTGAGCTGGTTCATTGGGGTCATCCTTCGCCCCTTCGTCGGGCGCAAGCGCTCCTAACCTGCCGCGAGCGGCTCTTTCACCGACCGATGCGAGTCGCGGTGAACGCCGTGCGTTCACCATTCGCGAGCATCACGGGCAAAGCCGCGATCGTGGCCTGCAGCGTCGCATTCGCGTGCGCGTCGGCGGCGGCCGCGGTGGCCTCGTAGCGCTCGATCTCGTGAGCCGGCAACACGGACTCGGGTGGGGTGCCCGCCGCGAGGGCGTCGCCGCGAACGATGACGGCGTTGGTCTCGCGACGGATGCCCGAGAGCACCGGCACGAGGTCTTCCCGATGTTCGATCACCACCGCCGGGTAGTTGCCCCGCACCGGCATGCCCCCCGTGGGCGCGCCGATCGTGACCAGGCCCGTCGTGTTCCAGTGCCCTGACTCGGCGAGAGCCGTGGCGATCGCCCCGCCTTGCGAGTAGCCGGTGAAGACGACGGAGCTCGACCCCGTCGCACCCGCCTCTCGCAGCGCCGCCCGCACCGCTTGCAACGAGCTCGCGTCTTGCTCGGCGACGAGAGCAACGTTGCTCGCCATATCCCAAGGCCGATCGCCGCCGAGTTCGGCCTTCGAGTCGGTTCCGGCGATGTAGACCTCGAAGTGCCACGAGCCGTCGCGCAGGGCATAGCGCTCGACCACGATCGGCGTTGCCGCGTCAGGAATGCGGCCGACGCGATCGGCGAGCGACGATGGCGGAGCGCTGGTCGTTTCACCCTCACCGCGCCGACGGTCAGCACCGGCTCGCTGGATGCGCACCGGATCGACCCCGCTTGATCCGGCGAGGGCTGCGAGCCCCAGTACGGCGAGCGCCGCAGAGTCGATGCCCGTGACCGTCAAGCCGGTTTCGCCCAGAGCGGCGACGAGCGTGGGGGGCACCCCGATGGCGCCGAGTGCGGCGTCATCCATCAGGGTCAGCGCAGCACGCAACGATGACACGAACCGTGGGTCACTCGCGATCGGCATGACGTGATCGACGGCGTCACCGGCGGCGTGTGCTGCCGCGTCACGCATCTGAGGAGGCAGCACCGCCCAGACCGCCGTGGCCGCGATGGCCGCGTTCACGAGTGCTGGCACGATCATCAGGCCGAGTCGAGAGGCAACGAGACCGACCGTTGCGGCGAGCTGCGCCATAACGGTCTCAATCGCGCTCGCCGCAGCGCGCTCGGTGTGTGAATACAGCTCGACGGCGAACCGCAGCGATCTCGAGAGCTCGTCGAGCCGATCACGGACACGGCGCACGGACTGGTCGACGTCGGCTAGCTCGGCATCACGAGCGGCGCTATCGTGCGTGCGCAGCGGCTGCAATCGCACGACCACCTCGTGGCACTCGGCGCTGGCGCGCTGCAGTCGATCGGCGAGCTGCTGCAGGTGCTCGGTCGCGACGGCCGCCGTGCCGCCCACAGAAAGCCCCGCCGTCACGGCATGCCGCCCCGGGCCACCGCGTCGGCGTCAGCCAGCGCCGCAGCGCCGAGCAGGTTGCTGCGCGCCGAGTCGAGGTGGTAAATCTGGCGCCCGAGAACGGCCTCTTGCTCGGCCACCGCATTGAGGAGCAGCTCTGCAGCGGGCCCTCGCCAGCCCTCGACATCACCCGGGCTCGGCAGGCCGCGCCTGATCGTCGTCACACGGTCGAACAGGTCGTCGACGAGACGCGCCTGCCGCCGCAGTTCGGCTGCTCGGTCTCCGGTCGAACCCGGCGCCGGGCATCCGATCAGCGCATCGCTCACCGTGTCGTGCTCCTCTCGATCCGCTCGGGTGCCCGACGAGCATGCCCGCGCAGCGAAGGGCAAGGGCTTCTCGCCGACTCAGTGCCACTGGGCGCCGGGCAGACCCCGTGTGTGGAGGAGGGCCAACTGGGACACAATGGGGGCATGAGCTTCGACCGGGTACTCGATGAACCCGGGGTCTTCAGCATCTGCTTCGTCTGCACCGGCAACATCTGCCGCTCGCCGATGGCCGAGGTAGTCTTCCGCGATCTGATTCGCGCACGCGGCTGGGAGAAGCACGTCTCCGTGCTCTCTGCTGGCACCGGCGAATGGCACGTCGGCGAACGAAGCGACCCACGCACCCTGGGCTCGCTCACCACGCGCGGCTATGACGGAACCGATCATCGAGCACGCCAGTTCGAGGTCGACTGGTTCGACAAGCTCGACCTCATCATCGCCTTTGATCGCACGCACGAGCGCATCTTGAAGACCTGGGCACCCGATGACGAAGCGCGGTCGAAAGTGCACCTGCTGATGAGTTTTGACCCCGAAGGCAACGGCGCTCTCGATGTTCCCGACCCGTACTACTCCGACACCGCGATGTTCGATTCGGTGCTCGGCATGATCGAACGGGCGTGCGCGGCACTGTTCCGTCAACTCGAACCCGGAATTCGACAGGGAGTCTCATGAGTCCGCTCAGCATCCAGCCCCTCAGCCCGCTCGACGGGCGCTATCAGGCCCAGGTGGCGGCCCTCAGCGAACACCTCAGCGAGGCGGGTCTCAATCGAGCGCGCATTCAGGTCGAGGTCGAGTGGCTGATTCACCTCACCGAGCACGAGCTCTTCGGTGCTCGCCGGCTGGCCCCCGAAGAACTGCGGCAGCTGCGGCAGCTCGTCACCGAGTTCGGCGACGACGACATCGCCGACCTCGCTCGACGCGAGGCGGTGACTCGACACGACGTCAAGGCCGTCGAGTACGTCGTGCGCGACCGACTGGCGGCGCTCGGGCTCACCGAGATCGCCGAGCTCACCCACTTCGCCTGCACGAGCGAAGACATCAACAATTTGGCCTACGCCCTCACGATCCGCACGGCCGTTCGTGATGTCTGGATGCCCCGCGCCCGCGCCCTCGTTGACACCCTTCGCGCCCTTGCCCTCGAGCTGCGCGACGTGCCGCTGCTCGCGCACACCCACGGCCAGCCCGCGACTCCGACGACCATGGGCAAAGAGCTGGCGGTCGTCGTTCACCGCCTCGAACTGCTGCTCGCGACGGTCGACGACGTCGAGTACCGCGGCAAGTTCTCGGGAGCCACCGGCACCTTCTCGGCGCACCTCGCCGCTGATCCCGACCACGACTGGATCAGCGCATCCCGCGATTTTGTGACCTCCCTCGGTCTCACCTGGAACCCGCTGACCACGCAGATCGAGTCGCACGACTGGCAGGCTCAGCTCTATCAACGCATCAGCCATGTCGGGCGCGTGCTGCACAACCTGTGCACCGACATGTGGAGCTACATCTCGATGGGCTACTTCCGGCAGATTCCGCAGGAGGGCGCCACCGGCTCGTCGACGATGCCGCACAAGATCAACCCCATCCGCTTCGAGAACGCCGAGGCGAACCTCGAACTCGCGAGCGCTCTGCTCGAATCGCTCGCGGCGACTCTGGTGACCTCGCGGCTGCAGCGTGACCTCACCGACTCGACGACGCAACGCAACATCGGGGTCGCACTGGGGCATTCGTTGCTCGCGCTCGACAAC
>JBBQKE010000041.1:0-9285 GCA_038326585.1 Actinomycetales bacterium
AGTGACCGATGGCGTGCAGCAGGTGCGTCTTGCCGAGCCCGGATTCGCCGTAGATGAAGAGTGGGTTGTAGGCCTTCGCCGGAGCCTCGGCGACGGCGACGGCTGCGGCATGGGCGAAGCGGTTCGAGCCTCCGATCACGAAGTTATCGAAGCTGTATTTGTCGTTGAGTCTGCTGTCGCCTCGGCGCCCCGATGCCTCGGCGGTGGCCGGTGGTACCGACTGCTCGATGTAGGAAGGGCTCGCATCGATTGAGTCGGGACGTGCGGCGAGGTCTTCATGCTGGATCTCGGGGTTCACGACAATCGCGAAGCTGGACACCGTTTCTCCGGCTGCGGAGGTCAACGCGCTGAGCAGAGGAAGACGGATGCGCTGCTCGAGCATGCCGCGCGTCAGCTCATTCGGTACCTCGAGATAGAGGGTGCCCGCCATGACGCCGCGCGGCTCAACAAGGTTGATGAACCCGTGCAGCTGCGGGGTGATTCGCTCGTCTGCGGTGAGGACCGCCTTCACCGACTCCCACAACTCAAGGGGGGTTTCGGCGTCGTCCGACATCGCGGAGCTCCTTCGGATCTGTCCGTGGATAACCAGGTGGATAAGTCTGTGGCCGGCCCGCCTTCTTCGGGGCAACGGCCGTGCGCCTACTGTAGTTCGACACGGCGCGTCGTTACCAACAGTGTGGGAGTGCGGTGTGGATAATGCGCTCGCGCGCGCTGCGGTTTGACCGGCAGGGAGTCGGGACCTATTGTTAACCGGTTGACTTCTGTCTGACGCCGAGTCGCGGCATCTAGACATTTTCGAACCATTGTCGCGGGCCTGAGGGCCGAGGAGATAGCCATGACCAAGCGCACCTTCCAACCGAATAATCGTCGTCGGGCCAAGGTCCACGGCTTCCGTCTGCGCATGCGCACGCGCGCAGGTCGCTCGATCCTGGCCGCTCGCCGCCGCAAGGGTCGCACCGAACTCTCGGCCTGAGCCCGATCGTGCTCCCGCGAGCACACCGGATCTCCCGGGGCGCCGACATCGTGACGACGGTGAGGCGCGGCAAGCGCACAGTCACGCCTCATGCGGTCGTGCATCGGCTTGCGACTGGCGCGGACGAGGTTGCTCGATTCGGAGTCGTGGTGTCGAAGAAGGTCGGCGGGGCTGTGGTGCGCAATCGCGTTCGACGGCGCATCCAATCGATCTGCGCAGGCCATGTGGAAGACAGCCTGCGTGGTGACCTCATCGTGGTGCGAGCTCTCCCGGGCTCGCCCGAAGTGGAGTGGGATACTCTGCGGGCGGAGATCGGCGATGGATTGCGACAGGCGGTGATGGCACGGTGACCACGACAGCGGTGCGCGCCGTCAAGGCCGTGGGGCTGGTTCCTCGCAACCTCATCGTCGTGGTGCTGCGTGCGTACCGCGCTGTCATCTCCCCTCTCTACGGCGATGTGTGCCGCTACTACCCCAGCTGCTCTGCGTATGCGCTCGGCTCAGTGCAAGAGCATGGTGTGACGAAGGGCGGCTGGCTGGCGGCGCGTCGTCTGTCGCGATGCCACCCCTGGGCCGAAGGCGGCATCGATGATTGGCCGGTTCGTGACAACTCTCCCTATCGCCGAACGCGATGGGGCCTGATCGTGCTCGACAGAAAGGCATAGACCACCACCATGGACATCATCGGAGCCATTCTCTGGCCCATCAAGTGGGTCATCGAGGCGATCCTCGTGGGCTTCCACTGGCTGTTCACGTTCATGGGTCTCGAGAGCGAGGCCGGTTTCACCTGGGTGCTCTCGATCGCCGGCCTCGTTGTGGTCGTTCGTGCCGCGCTCATTCCCGTCTTCGTGCGTCAGATCAAGAATCAACGCAAGATGCTCGAGATCTCTCCTGAACTCAAGAAGATTCAAGACAAGTACAAGGGCAAGCGCGACCAGTTCTCGCGCGAGGCCATGTCGCGCGAGACCATGGCGCTCTACAAGAAGCACGGCACCAATCCGTTGTCGTCGTGCTTGCCGATCCTGTTGCAGATGCCGATCTTCTTCGGCCTCTTCTCGGTGCTCAACAGCTCGTTCAATGGTCTTTCTGGCGTCGGCCTGCTGAACGAGCAACTATCGCGCGAGTTCGGTAGCGCGACACTCTTCGGAGTTGCGCCTCTGGGATCGACCATGCTCACGTCGGACGGCAACGTGTGGGTGATCGTCATCGCCGCGGTGCTCATCGTGCTGATGACCGCGTCGCAATTCGTCACGCAGCTGCAGATCATGTCGAAGAACCAGAGTCCCGAGATGAAGGCCTCGCCGATGTACCGGCAGCAGAAGATTCTGCTGTACATCCTCCCTTTGGTCTTCCTCTTCTCGGGCGTCGCCTTCCCGCTCGGCGTGATGTTCTACTGGTTCGTCTCGAACATCTGGACCATGGTTCAGCAGTTCATCGTCATCCGCAACATGCCGACTCCGGGCAGTGATGCCGCACTCGCGCGCGAGGCTCGCCTTGCCAAGCGTCGGCAGCGACGCGGACTGCCCGAAATCATCGAGGACGAGCCGGGCCCTCTCGCGGTCGAAGAGCCCAAGAAGCCACAGCGTGTGCAACCCGTCAGCAAGAACCGTTCGAAGAAGAAGGGCGGCCGCTGACTCATGAGCGACACGACCGACACCACTGCCACCGCCGAGCCCGACACCACGCACGTCGACGAGACCGCAGACGCTGCTGTCATCGACGAGGGTGACATCGCGGCCGACTACCTCGAAGATCTGCTCGATCTCGCTGACCTCGATGGTGATATCGAGATCGCCACGCGCTCTGGCCGGGTGTATCTCACGGTCGAGGCGGAGGAGCCGGACGCTCTGCGACTGCTCTCGAAGCCCGACACGGTCGGCGCGTTGCACGAACTCACGGGGCTCGCGGTGCACGCGAAGACCGGCGAGTTCTCACGGCTCATCCTCGACATCGCCGGTTCGCGAGACGCTCGGGCCGAAGAGCTGCAGCGACTCGTTGACCGCGCCGTCGAGCGCATCGATGCTGGCGCAGCGTCGGCCGCATTGCCCCCCATGTCGAGCTACGAGCGCAAGCTTGTCCACGACCTCGTGTCAGAGCGCGGCTTCACCTCGGAGTCCGAGGGCGAGGGAGCCGAGCGCCACACCGTCATCCGACGTGGCTGACGACTCCCCCGCTGTTTCACGTGAAACATTCGGTCCGGTAGCGGGCCGACCGTCGGTGCCCCTCGAGGCCGAGCCCCCCTCCGCGCAGGTCGTCTTCGGTGACCGTGTCGAGCTGGCACGTCGGTTCACCGCCGATCTTGCGCTCTTCGGCGAACAGCTCGGACTGATCGGTCCGCTCGAGGCCGCGCGCCTCTGGTCGCGCCACATCATCAACTGCGCGGTCGTGGCTCCGTTCGTTCAGGCCGGTGGCCGCCTCGCTGACGTGGGCAGCGGAGCCGGCCTGCCCGGTCTTGTATTGGCAATCGCCCGTCCG
The DNA here is from genome assembly GCA_038326585.1 of Actinomycetales bacterium. Taxonomy (GTDB): domain Bacteria; phylum Actinomycetota; class Actinomycetes; order Actinomycetales; family Microbacteriaceae; genus Microcella. The sequence goes on from JBBQKE010000041.1 coordinate 3,448, forward strand.
GATGCGCACCTCGTGCTCATCGAGCCGATGGAGCGGCGCACCGACTGGCTGCTCGCCGAGACCGAGCGTCTGGGCCTGACCAACGTGACTGTGCTGCGCGCTCGGGCGGAGGATGTGTCCGCGTCGGGTGCCCTCGATGCGGGTCGCTTCGACCAGGTCACCGCCCGCGCGGTGAGCGCACTCACCACACTCATCCCGCTCGTTGCCCCGCTCGTGCGGCCTGACGGCGAGCTGCTCTTCCTCAAGGGCGCCCGTGTGCACGACGAAGTCACGGCGGCAGCTGCTGCCATCCGGCGCCATCATCTTCGCGATGTGCAGGTGGTCGAACTGGGGTCGGGCCTCGTGCCCGAAGTGACGCGACTGTTTCGGGCTACAGTAGGCGGGGCATCCTGACGGACCGCGCGGTCCCCCGTGCGATTCGCTGCACGAACGTCGATACCGCTTCGGTCTCGGTAGGGGTCCGTTTCACGTGAAACATTGCAACTGGAAGGCTGGGCTGTGACGACCGAGACGCCGTACGACGAGACCACGCCGCTGGCGCGGGAAGTTGCGGACATCACCCGTCGTCGCCTCGCGTTGGCGGACACCGATCTTCCCCTGCCCGCGGAGACCCGGGTGATAACCGTCTCGAACCAGAAGGGCGGTGTCGGCAAGACCACCACGACGGTGAACCTCGCGGCAGCGCTGGCCCGCTCGGGTGCGCGCGTGCTGGTGATCGATCTCGACCCGCAGGGCAACGCGTCGACCGCCCTCGGAGTCGAGCACCGCGCAGAGACACCGAGTGTCTACGACGTTGTCGTCGGAGGCTCGCCGCTGGTCGACGTCGTGCAGAAGAGCCCCGAGTTCGAGCAGCTGTACTGCGTTCCTGCGACCATCCACTTGGCGGGCGCCGAGATCGAGCTGGTCTCGCTCGTCGCACGCGAGCAACGGCTGCGCACCGCCCTCGACGCTTTCCTGGCCGCGAGTGAGGAACCGTTCCACTACGTCTTCATCGACTGCCCTCCCTCCCTCGGTCTTCTGACGATCAATGCCTTTGTGGCGGCGCGTGAGGTGCTCATCCCCATCCAGTGCGAGTACTACGCCCTCGAGGGATTGAGCCAGCTGCTCAACAGCATCCAGCTCATCGAGCGACACCTGAACCCGCAGCTGCGGGTCTCGACGATTCTGCTGACGATGTACGACTCGCGCACGAACCTGGCCAATCAGGTGGTGAGCGACGTGCGTGAGCACTTCGCCGACCAGGTTCTCGACACCTTGATCCCCCGCTCCGTACGCATCAGCGAGGCCCCGAGTTATGGGCAGAGCGTGATCAGCTACGACGAGGGTTCACCCGGGTCGTTGTCATACCTCGAGGCCGCAGCCGAGATGGCGCGTCGCGGGGGCGCCGCCTGATGGCCGCGGCAAAGCGCACCGGCCTCGGCCGCGGAATCGGCGCCTTGATTCCTACCGGCGATGGCGAGCGACCCGTCGACGTGTTCTTCCCCGTTCCGGTCAACGCGGGCGATCTGGCCGCCGTGCCGGGCGCGCGGCTGGCGGCGATCGCGCCGAGCGACATCGTGCCGAACCCGCAGCAGCCGCGCACCGAGTTTCGCGAAGAAGAGCTTGCTGAGCTCGTGCACTCCGTGCGCGAGTACGGCATTCTTCAGCCGATCGTCGTGCGGGAGCGCGCGGGCGCGGCCGCCGGAGAGGCGCAGTACGAGCTCATCATGGGCGAGCGACGGTTGCGAGCATCCACGATCGCCGGCCTCGAGACGATTCCCGCGATCGTGCGCAACACGGCCGATGACGCCATGCTGCGGGATGCTCTTCTCGAGAATCTTCACCGCGCCCAGCTGAACGCACTGGAAGAAGCCAGCGCGTACCAGCAGCTGCTCGAAGACTTCGGCATCACGCAAGAGCAACTCGCCGAGCGGCTGGGTCGATCGCGACCACAGATCACGAACACGCTCCGTCTGCTCAAGCTGCCCGAGGCCGTGCAGGCCAGGGTCGCCGCGGGAGTGCTGACGGCCGGTCACGCGCGCGCGATTCTGGCGGCACCGAACACGCAGGCGATGCTCAAGCTCTCCGACAAGATCGTCAACGAAGAGCTCTCGGTGCGGCAGGCAGAGGCCGCGGCCGCACTGCTCGGCGGTTCGTCAGCGACGAAGGCGGCGAAGAAGCCGGCGGCGGGGTCGCGTCAAGGGCAGCTCAACGAGATCGCTGAGCGCCTCGGCGATCGACTCAACACGCGCGTCTCGATCTCGCTCGGCCAGAAGAAGGGGTCGCTCGTGATCGACTTCGCGACGGTGGCCGACCTCAACCGCATTCTGGCCGACCTCGGCGACGACGGCTTCCGCTAGTTCTTCGCCTCGCGATAGGCGGCCTGCGCCAGCTCGGCGTAGACCCAGCCGACATCGTGCCCCGCTGCTTCGAGAGCCAGAGCGAACGTTGACGTCTCGGTGAGGCCCGGCATCACGCTGGCCTCGAGGAACCACGGCGTTCCAGCTCCGTCGATGATCAGGTCGATGCGGCTGATGTGGAGCAGGCCGAGAGCGGCGTGCGCGGCGAGAGCCACCTCGGTGGCACGCGCGGTCGCCGCATCGTCGATGCGCGCCGGAGCATAGAAGCGGGTCTCCCCCGCGTTGTAGCGTGCCTCGAATCCGTAGACGCCCGAGAGAGGCTCGATCTCTACGGGCGGCAGAGCGACCGGGCCGTCGCCCGTGTCGATGATGCCGATCGCGACCTCAACGCCCGTGATGCGCTGCTCGATGAGAGCGACGTCGCAGTAGGTGTAGGCGAGCACCATCGCCCGCCTCAGCTCATCGTCGGTGGCGACGAGGCTCACGCCCTGAGCTGAGCCCCCCTGGGCCGGCTTGACGGCGACGGGCGGGGGTAGCTCATTGCGCACGACGGCGAGCACGCTCTCGGCACCGAGTTCGCGGAAGGCGTCGCGCGTGAGAGTGATGGAGTGCGGGGTCGGCACGCCGGCACGCGCGACGAGCGTCTTGGCCCGCGGCTTGTCCCACGCCAAGCGAGTGGCACTCGCTGAGGAGCCGACGTAGGGGATCGCGAGAAACTCGAGAAGGCTGCGCAGCGCGCCATCTTCTCCGCTCGCTCCGTGCAGCGTCGGCCAGATGACGTCCGGTCGATCGGCGAGCAGCGCGGGCAGCAGCGTCGCGTCGGGGTCGCGCAGTTCGACGTGCAGGCCGTGCGCAGCGAGTCCGTCGGCGACTCGGCGGCCTGACTTCAGTGAGACATCGCGCTCGTGCGAGATTCCCCCGGCGAGCACCATGACGCGCTGGGCGGCAGACGAGCCTGAGTCAGCCATCGGCGCAGTATCGTCGCTCACGAGAGGTTCGGCGGCGGGCTCGCGACGTGCGGGTCGTATCGCACCGCCTCGATCGATCCGGTGGGCGAGAAGGTCTGCAGCAACTCCTGCTCCGACCGCACGACCGTGGCGAGGCGACGGATGCCCTCTCGCACCTCGGCGGGTGGCGGGTAGCAGAACGCGAGCCGGAGGTGGCCTCGACCTGAGCCATCGGCGAAGAACGCCGTGCCCGGGGTGTAGGCCACGAGTTCTTTCACCGCGCGCGGAAGCATGTCTTTCGAGTCGAGACCGTCACCGAGGGTAAGCCACACGTAAAAGCCACCGTTCGGCACTGTCCAGCTGAGGTCGGGAAGGTAGTGCTCGAGAGCGTCGATCATGGCGTCGCGGCGCTCGCGATAGAGCTCGCGGAAGACGTCGATCTGGCCACGCCAGTCGGCCTGGTCGAGGTAGTCGCTGATGACCATCTGGTTGAGTGACGAGGGGCTCAAGATCGCCGACTCTGCGGCCAGCACGAGCTTCTCGCGAATGGCGTGCGGTGCGAGCGCCCAGCCGACACGGAATCCCGGGGCCAGTGTCTTCGAGAAGGAGCCGAGGTAGACGATGCCATCGCTTTCTACCGAGCGCATGGCCGCAGGAGCGGGCCGATCGAACCAAAGCAACCCATAAGGGTTGTCTTCGAGGATGAGAATGCCCTCAGCGCGCGCGATATCGATGATCTGCAGACGACGCTCGCTGCTGAGGGTCACCCCTGCCGGGTTGTGGAAGTTGGGGATCAGATACAGCAGCTTGATCGTGCGCCCCTCGGCCCTGACGCTCTGGATTCGCTCACTGAGCGCCGCGGGAATCATGCCGTCGGCATCCATCGGAATGTGCGCGACCGACGCTTGATACGACCGGAAGATGCCCATCGCCCCGACGTACGAAGGAGACTCGGCGAGCACGACGTCTCCGGGGTCGAGAAAGAGCTTGGCGACCAGATCGAGAGCCTGCTGCGAGCCGGTCGTGACGACGAGATCATCGACGCCGGCACGGATTCCCTCGAGGGCCATGATCTCGAGGATGTGCTCGCGCAGCTCGGGTGTGCCCTGGCCCGAGCCGTACTGCAGAGCGGCAGAGCCGCGATCGCGCATGACGCGCTGCATCGACTCAGAGAGGGTGTCGTGCGGCAGCGCTGAGACAGCAGGCATGCCGCCCGCGAGCGAGACGACCTCGGGGCGCGACGCGACGGCGAAGAGCGCTCGCACCTCTGAGGCGCTCAAGCCCGAGGTGCGGTCAGCGTAGTGCCCATACCAGGGGTCGAGGTTGGTTCCCTCGCGCGAGATCGTCATGCTCGTCGTTTCTGATCGCTGATCGCGCAGAACAGCTCTGCACGCGCCGCCGGAGGGGCAGTGCTCTCCAGAATACGGGCCATGACGAGAAAACCCGCCCCCGCGAACGGGGACGGGCTGTCGTCGACTCGGATCAGCGACTCGAGAGAGCCGGGCTCTACGCCAGGAACTCGGCGAGGTCGGCCTCGAGCGCCGGCTTGGGCTTCGCGCCGATGACGGTCTTGACGACCTCGCCGCCGCGGAAGACCTTCATGGCCGGAATCGAGGTGATCTGGTACTTCATCGCCGTCGCCGGGTTGTCGTCGACGTTGAGCTTCACGATTTCGATCTTGTCGGAGTTCTCGGTCGCAATTGCGTCGAGAATCGGCGAGACGGCACGGCACGGGCCGCACCATTCCGCCCAGAAGTCGACCATGATCGTTTTCTCGCTCTGCAGCACTTCGGTGTCGAAGGTGGCATCGGTGACATCGCGTGTGGACATGGTTTCCCTTTCGGTGGGTGGTTGGTGGCTCAGACGGTCGCGGCCGTGCGGCGCACGTCGTCGGCGATCGTCTCGAGATAGTGCTGGGCATCCAGGGCCGCGACCGTGCCGCTGCCCGCGGCCGTTATGGCCTGCTTGTAGGTGGGGTCGACCACATCGCCCGCCGCGAAGACGCCGGGCAGGCTTGTGCGCGACGACCGGCCGTCGACCGCGATCGTGCCCTGCTCGGTGAGGTCGAGCACGCCGTGCACGAGGTGCGTGCGCGGGTCGGCGCCGATCGCGATGAACAGGCCCTGCAGGTCGAGGGTGGTCTCGGCACCCGTGACGGTATCGACGAGCCCGACTCCCGTGACGAGGTCGGTGCCGAAGATGCGGTCGACACGAGCGTTGAAGATGAACTCAATCTTCGGGTCGTTCGACGCGCGGTCGACCATGGCTGCTGACGCGCGCAGGGTCTCGCTGCGGTGGATGACGTAGACCTTGTCGGCGAAGCGGGTGAGGAACGTCGCCTCCTCCATCGCCGAGTCTCCGCCGCCGACCACGGCGACGGTCTTCTGCCGGAAGAACGCGCCGTCGCAGGTGGCGCACCACGAGACGCCGTAGCCGCTCAACCGCTCTTCATCGGCGAGACCGAGCTTGCGGTAAGCCGAACCGGTGGCGTAGATGATCGTGTGCGCCTCGTGGCGGTCACCATTGCCGAGCGTGACGGCCTTGACTGGCCG
>JBBQKE010000042.1:0-9199 GCA_038326585.1 Actinomycetales bacterium
GTGGCGGCGGGGTGAGCGCGCTTCCAGGCTCGCGAGCCCTCGCGCGGCACGAGCTTCGCTCCCGCGACGCCGAGAATCGCGGGCAGCAGCGTGACGGCGGCGGTGATCGCGATGAGCACGGCGAAGGCCGCGCCCACGCCCATGACCGAGAGGAAGGGCACGCCCACGACCAGCAGGCCGAGCAGCGCAATGATGACCGTCACCCCGGCGAACACGACGGCACTGCCCGCGGTACCGACCGCGACCGCGGCCGACTCGGGTGCATCCATGCCCCGGGCGAGCTGCCCCCGGTGTCGCGAGAGAATGAATAGTGCGTAGTCGATGCCCACGGCGAGGCCGATCATGACGGCGAGCAGCGGCGCCGAGCTCGACACGGGCATCACCGCGGCGAGCGCGAGAATGCCGCCGATCACGATGCCGACGCCGACGAGGGCGGTCGCGAGCGGCATCCACGCGGGTCGCAGCGAGCCGAACGTGATGATGAGCACTGCGCCGGCGAAGAGCACGCCGAGCACCTCGGTGACGGTCAGGCCGACGGTCGTGTCTTGAAAAACCTGCCCAGCGAACTCGACGCGCGAGTCGATCGTGTCGCCGGTGGCGATGAGCGCTTCGAGGGTCGATTCGCTGACGTCGCTCGAGGCACCCTCGAGCTGCACGCGTACGAGGGCGATCGACGCGTCGTCGCTCACCTGCCCGTCAGCGAACTCGTCGAACGGGCCGAGCGCCGAGTTGACCCCGTCGACGGCCGAGAGCTCGTCGACCAGTAGCGCGATCTCGTCGCGCACGGCGTCGTCGGTCACCGACGCACCATCGGGAGCGACGACCACGGCCTGAGCACTCGCGCCGGCGACAGCGGGGAACAGAGCGTTCAGCTGATCGAGCGCCACTTGCGATTCAGTGCCGGGGATGCTGAAGGTCTCGTCGGTCTGCCCGCCGAGCCCGATTCCCGCGCCCAGGGCGGCGGCGAACATGAGGAGCCACGCGACGATGACGAGTCGCGCGCGTCGGTACGAGAACCGGCCGAGCCGGTATAAGAGCGTGGCCATGCGAGTACTGCTCCTTAGTGGGCGGCGGATTCAGCGGGCACGAGCAGGTCGTGCAAGATCAGCAGGAGCGCAGAGCGCACCTCGTCGATCGGGATCTCGCCGCTGAGTCCCAGTCGCTCGGCGGCCGCCAGGGTGTAGGCGACACCGCCGAATGCCACGCCGAAGCGCAGCTTCTCCATCGTCGAGCCGCTCGCGAGCCTGAACAGCTCGGCCACGCGGCGCATGATCTCGGTTGCCCGGTGCATCACGGGCACATCGTCGAGCGTGGCACCCTGGTTGATCACGAGGGGCACCACTTCGCGGTGCAGCAGCAGCAGGTCGACGAACTGCTCGACGAAGTCAGAGCGTCGCAGGCCTCCGGCATGCTCGAGCGTTTCGATCAGGCGCTCCATGTCGTCGAGAGCCGGGCTCACAATGTCTGCCAGCAGAAGCTCTTTCGACGCGAAGTGGTAGAGAACGCTCGCCTTCGAGGTGCCTGCGAGATCGGCGATGCGCTGCAACGAGGTGGCCGCGTAACCGGAGGCGGCGAACTCGGCGAGCGCGATCGTGCGCAAGTCATCGTGAAGGGCCATGGTGCGACGGTACTTGACCGACTGGTCAGAATCTGGCCGATCGGTCAGTTTCGTGGCTGGCTCTGGGGTGAAACTCAGACTTGGGCACCGACCACGACCAGCCGCTAGCGTGGACCCATCGACACAGGAGGTCTCATGCGCAAGTTTCTGTTCAACGGAGCCGTCATCGGCGCCGCCTTCTCGGCTGTCGGTGTCATCAACCAGACCCGCACCGGCCCGCGTGATTGGCGCCTCGCCCTCATGTGGATCAGCTGGGGTATCAGCGTCGCCGTGGCCGTCGGTTCAGTGATCGAAGAGAACCGCGAGCGCGAGCTGCTCGAACTCGACGACTGACGTTCGCACCGACGACAGCAGGACCTAAGGCCCCTGTGGCCGCGCACCCCGCCCCGTAGCCTGGAAGAGCACCGGCGCCGACGCCAGGTGCGCGTGGGGAGGGCCGCATGGGTAGCGCATCCACCCCTGCTCTGCGCTCCGTCTTCTTCGTCTCCGACGGCACCGCGATTACCGCCGAAACGCTGGGCAGCGCCCTTCTCGTGAGCTTTCCGGGCGTGCAGCTCGAACGACACACCATCCCGTTCGTCGATAGCGCCGAGGCTGCCGCCGAGGCGGTCGCGACCATTGCCGCCGCCACGAGCGATGTCGCCCCCCTGGTCTTCAGCACCATCCGCGACCTCGCCGTGCGGCAGGTCATCGCCGCCGCTCCCGCGATCGTCATCGACCTGCTCGGCGGGCATCTGCGCGAGGTCGAGGCCGCGCTCGGCATGAGCGCGCAGCCGGGTCGTGGCACCGTGCACAGTCTCGGCGACCTCGACCGCTATCACGACCGCATGTGGGCGATCGAATACGCGATCGAGCACGACGACGGGCAGAGCCTGCGCGCCCTCGATCGAGCGCAGGTGATTCTCATCGCGCCCTCGCGTTGCGGCAAGACGCCCACGTCGATGTACCTGGCGCTGCAGCACGGCATCGTGGTGGCGAACTACCCGCTCACCGATGACGACCTGCCCGAGGGCGGCCTGCCGAGCGACGACCTGCCGCGCCCCCTGCGCCCCTACGCCGACCGCCTCTTCGGGCTCACCGCGAACCCGCAGCGGCTCGCGCAGGTGCGCGCCGCTCGGCGGCCCGGGTCGACCTACTCCTCTCTCGCCCAGTGCAGCCGAGAGGTGCGCTGGGCCGACGACCTCTACCGCCGTCACGGGGTTCCCTTTCTCGACTCAACGGACCGCTCGGTTGAAGAGATGGCCGCCGTGATTCTCACCAGCATGCGTCGCCGTGAGGCCGACGCCGAGAGAAAGAGCAGCACATGACCGCGAACATTCTTTGGTTTGACGAGCTCGGCATGGGCGATGTGCCCCAGGTGGGCGGCAAGAACGCTTCGCTCGGCGAGATGGTGAGCAAGCTCGATGATCTCGGCGTGCGGGTGCCAGGCGGCTTCGCCACGACGGCGGATGCCTATCACCGGTTTCTCGCGACCGACGGGCTCTACGACCGCATCATGGAACTCGTGCTGCCGCTCGACGTCACCGACGTCACCGAGCTGGCTCGAGTCGGCTCGACCGTGCGGGGCTGGATCGAGCAGCAGTCGTTTCCGGCCGACCTCGAGGCGAGCATCCGCGAGGCCTACCAACGACTCATCGACGGCGACCCCGACCCCGACCGCGTCTCGTGGGCGGTGCGGTCGAGCGCGACCGCCGAAGACCTGCCCGACGCGTCGTTCGCCGGTCAGCAAGAGACTTTTCTGAACATCAGCGGCATCGACAACCTGCTGCAGGCAATTCGCAGCGTGTTCGCCTCGCTGTTCAACGACCGAGCCATCGCCTACCGCGTGCACCACGGGTTCGCCCACGACGAGGTCGCGCTCTCGGCGGGAATTCAGCGCATGATCCGAAGCGACATCGGCGCCTCGGGAGTCAGGTTCACGATCGACACAGAGTCGGGCTTTACCGACGCGGTCTTCATCACCTCGTCGTACGGGCTGGGCGAAGCCGTCGTTCAGGGGGCTGTCAACCCCGACGAGTTCTATGTCTATAAGCCGAGCCTGCGTGCCGGAAAATCGGCGATCCTCGCCCGCGCCCTCGGCGAGAAGGCCGTCAAGATGGTCTATGCCGCAGGCTCGAGCATGTCAACGAGCACGGTCTTCACCGACGTCGAGCCCGCCGAGCGCGTGCAGTTCAGCCTCACCGACGACGAGGTCGAAGAGCTGGGCAGGCAGGCCCTGACGATCGAAGAGCACTATGGCCGAGCCATGGATATCGAGTGGGCGCGCGACGGCGTCGACGGCAAGCTCTGCATCCTGCAGGCCCGGCCCGAGACGGTGGTGTCGCGTCGCGAGGGCCAAGTGCTGCGTCGGTATGCCCTGAATGGCTCAGGGCCGCTCGTGATCGTCGGGCGCGCCATCGGCCAGAAGATCGGCGCGGGCCCCGTGCGGGTGCTCACCTCGATCGATCGCATGGACGAGTTTCGGCAGGGCGACGTACTCGTTGCCGACATGACCGACCCCGACTGGGAGCCGATCATGAAGCTCGCCTCGGCGATCGTCACCAACCGCGGCGGCCGCACCTGCCACGCCGCGATCATCGCGCGCGAGCTCGGCATTCCGGCAGTCGTCGGCACCGGCACCGCCACGAGCGTCATGGTCGACGAGCAGCACGTGACCGTCTCGTGCGCGGAGGGCGACGAGGGGCGCGTCTATGAGGGGCTGCTGCCCTTCGAGATCATCGAGACGTCGCTCGGAGCCATGCCGCCGGCACCAACCAAGATCATGATGAACGTCGGCACGCCCGACCAGGCTTTCGCGTTCTCGCACCTGCCGCACCGCGGGGTCGGCCTGGCGCGGCTCGAGTTCATCATCAACCGGCAGGTGGGCATCCACCCCCGAGCACTGCTCGAACGCGACGTGCTGCCGGCCGACCTGCAGAAAGTCGTCGACGAGCACTGCGCCGCCTACCCCTCACCGAGGGCGTTCTTCGTGAGCAGGGTCGCCGAGGGCGTGTCGACGATCGCGGCGGCGTTTGCGCCCGAGCCGGTGATCGTGCGGCTGAGCGACTTCAAGTCGAACGAATATGCGGGGCTGATCGGCGGCGACCGCTACGAGCCGCGCGAAGAGAACCCGATGCTCGGCTATCGCGGAGCATCCCGCTACGTCTCTGACGACTTCGCCGAGGCCTTCGCCATGGAGTGCGAGTCGATGCACCACGTGCGCAACGACATGGGGCTGACGAACGTCGAACTGATGGTGCCCTTCGTGCGCACTGTCGCCGAACTCGAGGCCGTGATCGAGGTGCTCGCGGCAAACGGCCTGCGGCGCGGTGAGAACGGGCTGCGCATCATCATGATGTGCGAGATACCGTCGAACGCGATCAGCGCGGCGGCATTCTTGGAGCACGTCGACGGCTTCTCGATCGGCTCGAACGACCTCACCCAGCTCACGCTCGGCGTCGATCGCGACTCAGCACTCGTGGCCGGCTCGTTCGACGAGCGTGACCCCGCCGTGCTCGCCCTGCTCGAAATGGCGATCGACGCGTGTCGCACGGCGGGCAAGTATGTCGGAATCTGCGGGCAGGGCCCGAGCGACCACCCGGATCTCGCCGACTGGCTCGTCGACCACGGCATCGAGTCGATGTCGCTCAACCCCGACACCGTCGTCGAAACTTGGTTGCGGCTCGCGAAGCGCGGGGCCAGCGCCCCGAGCTAGAGCTGCCAGGGCAGCAGCACGCCGATCACGACGAACAACCCGCCCGTGGCTCGGTTGAACCAGCGACCGGCGCGGGCGAGCAGCGGCTGCAGGCTCTGCGAGAGCGCCGCGACGACGAGCTCGAACACGACCTCAATGATGATGAACGTGGTCGCCATGATCGCGAACTGCACGCCGAGGTCGCGATCAGGGTCGATGAACTGGGGCAAGAAAGCGACGAAGAACAGGATGCCCTTGGGGTTCGTCACCGCGGCCAGCAGGCCCTGCTGAAACAGCGACCATGGCGAGGCACTCGGCCGATCGCCCGCGGTCGAGACCGTGATCGCCGGCGCCCGCCAGACGAGCACTCCCAAGAACACCAGGTAAGCGCCACCCACCCACTTGAGCACTGTGAGCGCCTCGGGCACGACGATGAGCAGCGCACCAATGCCGAACATCGACACGGCGATCACGATGAGAAAGCCCAGCGCTCCGCCGAGCACCGTGAACACCGTGCGGCGCACACCGTAGATCGCCCCATGAGTGAGCGCGAGCAGACCGTTCGGCCCCGGCGTGAACGACAGGCCGATCGCCGCGACGAGAAAGATGAGCCAGGTGTCGATGGTCACGGCATCATCCTGCCGTGTCGTGGAGGCTCTGCATCACCGTGTGCCAGCCTCCGGGCCTCAGGGCACCATCCAGCCGAGCACCGGCGTTGACTGCAGCACGATCAGCGCGGTGATGAGGGCGAGCAGGCCGAGGCTCCACGGCAGCAGCTTGCGCAGCAGCGTGCCCTCCGAGCCGACCATGCCGACAGCGGCGGCCGCGACGGCCAGGTTCTGCACCGAGAGCATCTTGCCGAGCACACCCGCCGACGAGTTGGCAGCCGCCATGAGCACGGGAGGCAAGCCGACCTGCTCGGCCGCGGCCACTTGCACCGGGCCGAAGAGCACGTTCGACGACGTGTCTGAACCGGTCAGCGCGACCCCGATCCAGCCGATGATCGGTGAGAGCACGACGAAGAATCCGCCGGCCGAAGCGAGCGCGACCCCGAGCGAGGTGGCCTGCCCCGAAAGATTCATCACGAACGAGAGCCCGAGCACGGCGGTGACGGTCACGATGGTCCAACGCAACTGGTGCAGCGTCGCACCATAGGCGGCGAGACCCGTGCGCGGCACGATGCGGTACACCGCCGCCGTGATGAGCCCCGAGATCAACAGCAGCGTGCCTGTCGCCCCGATCGTGTCGAGGTGAAACATCTGCGCGCCGGCGGGCTCGCCAGCCGCAGTGATCACGTCGAGCCCCGGCCACGCGAACGTGACGCTCGTGGCCGCGAACCACTCCTTGACAGCGGCGATCTGCGCGAGTGAGAACACGATCATGATGATCAGGTAGGGCGCCACCGACATGAGCACCTCGCGCCACGGCGGGCGCTCGATGACCACCGCACCGACCTCGACCGCGCCGCTCATGCTGATGAGCTCGGCGGGCTGCCACACCCGCAGCATGAGCAGCACGGCGGCGATCGTCGCCACCGCGGCCACGACGTCGGTCAGCTCGACCGCGAAGTAGTTCGAGGTGACGAACTGCGCGAGGCCGAACACGAAACCCGCGACCAGGGCAACCGGCCAGGTCTGCTTCAGGCCGCGCCGGCCATCCACCAAGAAAACGAGAATCAACGGAACCAGCAGCGCCATGAACGGCGTCTGCCGACCGGCCATCGAGGCCAGGTCTTGCAGGGGCAGCCCGGTCACACCGGCGAGCGCAATGACCGGAGCCGCGAGCGCACCGAACGCGACGGGCGCCGTGTTGGCGAGCAGCGAGACGAGTGCCGCCTTGAGGGGCGCCATGCCCGCCGCGAGCAGCATCGCCGCCGAGATGGCGACGGGGGCCCCGAACCCCGCGAGCGATTCGAGCAGCGCACCGAAGCAGAAGGCGATGAGGATCGAGAGGATGCGCAGATCGTCGCTCACCGAACGGATCGTGCGGCCGAACACTTCGAACCAGGGCGTCACGACCGTGAGGCGATAGACCCAGAGCGCGTTGACGAGAATCCAGAGAATGGGGAACAGCCCGTAGAAGACGCCCGCCCCGGCAGCGCTGAGCGCCTGCACGGGGGGCATGGTCCAGCCGACGATGGCGAGCACGATGGAGAGCGCGAGCGCGGCGATGGCCGCGAACGGCGCGCGCACCTTGAACACTCCCAGCAGCACGAACAGCAGCAGCAGCGGCAGCGCGGCGGCGATGGCCGACAGCGCGAGAGACCCGAAGACCGGGTCGACGTCTTGTTCGAACACGAGTGGTGGCTCCGCTCAACGGGGTGGTCGCGTCGTAGAGGCGCGTCCACAGTCTGGGCGCGAGACTGATCTCGCGCCACTAGCTGAGCGGTTTTGGTGACAAAAGTCCCCCTAACGCGACACAGCAAAAACCCCGGCTGCTGGCGAGAGCGAACCGGGGTCTTCGTACACCCCCCGGGACTTGAACCCGGAACCCACTGATTAAGAGTCAGTTGCTCTGCCAATTGAGCTAGAGGTGCGCAGCCCGCGGTGCAGGCCGAGAAAGAACACTACCATCCGGCGCGCGGGGCCTTCTACTCGGCGGGTGCTCAGCCGACGCGCGCCGGGCATCCATACACTGACCAGACACACCTGCGGTCGCGGCACGCGTCCGAATTCGTTCGCGAAGGAGCATCCTCATGGCCCAGCCCCGCCTCGAGGCCGGAACCCCGGCCCCCGACTTCACCCTGCCCGACAAAGATGGCGCCTACGTTTCGCTCGCCGACTACGCCGGCAAGAAGGTCGTGCTCTACTTCTACCCAGCAGCCAGCACCCCGGGCTGCACCACGCAGGCCTGCGACTTTCGCGACAACCTGGCCTCGCTGCAGGCGGCCGGCTATGTCGTGCTCGGCGTCTCGAAAGACACTCCGGATGCTCTCCAGACGTTCGCCGACACCGAGCACCTGCCCTTCCCGCTCCTGAGCGACCCCGAACTCGAGGTGCACCACGCCTACGGCACCTACGGCGAGAAGTCGATGTATGGCAAGACCGTCATGGGCGTGATCCGCTCGACGTTCGTGATCGATGAGCACGGCACGCTCGAGCACGCCCTCTACAACGTCAAGGCCACGGGCCACGTGGCGAGCCTGCGCAAGAAGCTCGGCCTCGACTAGAGGCTGGGCGCGCAACTCGTACTGAAATCGACACCGCGCACCTTTGGAGTCATGCGAGGTGTCGCAACACGTACGAGAAGCGCTCGGCCTCGACTAGTCGCGACCGTCGAGGTACGTCGAGACCGGCGTGCTGAGCACGAGCACGAGGCCGAGTACGGCCGTCGCGATCACCCACCACCCGATGTCGGGGCGCGGCACGAAACCTTGAATGCTGCCAACTCCGATCGCGAGCTGCAAGAACTGGTAGACCAGCACGCTGCCGCGCGTCCAGGCGCGCCCGCGCCAGACCCCACGAGTCATCGCGACCAACCAGATCGCGGCCAGCAACACGAGCACGGTGAGGGCGATGGCAGTGGGCGGAAACTGCGCTTCGGCGAGCAGCAATTCGACCACGAGATAGACCGTGGCGCCGACGATGAACACTGTCTGAGCGGCGAGAAGAGTGACCAGAACGGTGACGAGAGGCGAACGTCGGGTGTCTTCCATGCAAACCATCCCATGCGTACCTATTGATTTGACAACCAGCCTATGGGAACCTATACGAGGTTGATGTGACGCCTACAGAGCAGTGGGCGACGTTCCCAGCACTTTCTCTCTCACCGAACCGTTGGTGCGAGTACCGACGATGTAGCGCGTCTGTCAACCTTCGGCGCCCGCTACCTGACCCACACTAAAGGAGCAAGTCCCTATGGATTGGCGCGACAAAGCAGCCTGCCTCACGGCCGACCCCGAACTGTTC
>JBBQKE010000043.1:0-9159 GCA_038326585.1 Actinomycetales bacterium
CTACGGATTCGCGTGAGCCCGACCGGCGAGACATCGTCGGTGGGGGACATCCAACCGCAACCGCTGTCACCGTGCAGCACAGTCAAGGAGCAGTTTTGCCCACTATTCAACAGCTGGTCCGTAAGGGCCGCTCGCCGAAGGTCTCGAAGACCAAGGCACCGGCCCTCAAGGCCAACCCGCAGCAGCGCGGCGTCTGCACGCGCGTGTACACGACGACCCCCAAGAAGCCGAACTCGGCCCTGCGCAAGGTCGCTCGCGTCAAGCTCAGCAACGGTACTGAGGTCACCGCCTACATTCCCGGCGAGGGCCACAACCTGCAGGAGCACTCGATGGTGCTCGTTCGCGGCGGTCGTGTGAAAGACCTGCCCGGCGTTCGCTACAAGATCGTGCGCGGCGCGCTCGACACCCAGGCGGTCAAGAACCGTAAGCAAGCGCGTAGCCGCTACGGAGCGAAGATGGACAAGAAGTAATGCCTCGTAAAGGTCCCGCACCCAAGCGCCCCGTCGTCGCAGACCCGGTCTACGGCGCCCCCATCGTCAGTCAGCTCGTGAACAAGATCTTGCTTGACGGCAAGAAGGGTCTCGCCGAGCGCATCGTCTACGGCGCGCTCGAGGGCGTGACCGCCAAGAACGGTCAGGATGCTGTCGCCACCTTGAAGAAGGCGCTCGACAACGTGCGCCCCACGCTCGAGGTTCGGTCACGCCGAGTCGGCGGTTCGACCTACCAGGTGCCCGTCGAGGTCAAGCCTCACCGCGCGAACACCCTTGCGCTGCGCTGGTTGACCAGCTATGCCAAAGCGCGTCGCGAGAAGACGATGACCGAGCGGCTCATGAACGAGATTCTCGATGCTTCGAACGGCCTTGGCGCCGCGGTGAAGCGTCGTGAAGACACCCACAAGATGGCTGAGTCGAACAAAGCCTTCGCGCACTACCGGTGGTGACGTCGTTCCGGCGAGGCATTTCTGCCTCGCCGGGCGGCACCACCCCGAGCGCCGTCCCGGCGCTCGGGCTCACCAGCAGGTGAGAACCCACACTCTTTGACGGAAAGCAGGATTCACCGTGGCACAGGACGTGCTCACCGACCTGAACAAGGTCCGCAACATCGGCATCATGGCGCACATCGACGCCGGCAAGACGACCACCACCGAGCGCATTTTGTTCTACACGGGCATCACGCACAAGATCGGTGAGGTGCACGACGGCGCCGCGACGATGGACTGGATGGCGCAGGAGCAAGAGCGCGGCATCACGATCACGTCAGCTGCCACGACCTGCTTCTGGAACAAGCACCAGATCAACATCATCGATACCCCCGGCCACGTCGACTTCACGGTCGAGGTTGAGCGTTCATTGCGCGTGCTCGATGGCGCCGTCGCCGTCTTCGACGGCAAAGAGGGCGTCGAGCCCCAGTCTGAGACTGTCTGGCGTCAGGCCGACAAGTACGACGTGCCGCGCATCTGCTTCGTCAACAAGATGGACAAGCTCGGTGCCGACTTCTACTTCACCGTCGAGACCATCATCAAGCGCCTCGGCGCCAAGCCGCTGGTCATCCAGCTGCCGATCGGCTTCGAGAACACCTTCGAAGGTGTCGTCGACCTCGTCGAGATGCGCGCGCTGACCTGGCGCGGCGACTCGAAGGGTGACGTCGAGCTGGGCGCCAAGTACGACATCGAAGAGATTCCGGCCGACATGGTCGAGAAGGCTGCCGAGTACCGCACTGCGCTGCTCGAGGCTGTCGCCGAGACCGACGACGCGCTCATGGAGAAGTACTTCGGTGGCGAAGAGCTCACCGTGGCCGAGATCAAGGCGGCGATTCGCAAGCTCACCGTCGCCTCAGAGATCTACCCGGTGCTCTGCGGCTCGGCGTTCAAGAACCGCGGCGTGCAGCCCATGCTCGACGCGGTGGTCGACTACCTGCCGAGCCCGCTCGACGTGCCGGCGACGATCGCGCACGACCCGCGCGATGAAGAGATCGAGATTCTGCGCAAGCCTGACTCGACCGAGCCCTTCGCGGCGCTCGCGTTCAAGGTCGCTGTGCACCCGTTCTTCGGTCGCCTCACCTATGTGCGCGTCTACTCGGGAAAGATCGACTCTGGCGCTCAGATCATCAACTCCACCAAGGGCAAGAAAGAGCGCATCGGCAAGATCTTCCAGATGCACGCCAACAAGGAGAACCCGGTCGACTCGGTCACCGCCGGTCACATCTACGCGGTCATCGGCCTCAAAGACACGACGACGGGCGACACGCTCAGCGACATCCAGCAGCAGGTCGTGCTCGAGTCGATGACGTTCCCCGAGCCCGTGATCGAGGTCGCCATCGAGCCGAAGACCAAGGCCGACCAGGAGAAGCTCGGCACGGCCATCCAGAAGCTCGCCGAAGAAGACCCGACGTTCCGCACCGAGCAGAACATCGAAACCGGTCAGACGGTCATCAAGGGCATGGGTGAGCTTCACCTCGACATCCTGGTCGATCGCATGAAGCGAGAGTTCAACGTCGAGGCGAACGTCGGTAAGCCGCAGGTGGCCTACCGTGAGACGATCAAGCGCACGATCGAGAAGTACGACTACACCCACAAGAAGCAGACGGGTGGGTCGGGTCAGTTCGCGAAGATTCAGATCGCCCTCGAGCCTCTCGAGGTCACGCCCGAGACGAGCTACGAGTTCGTCAACTCCGTCACTGGTGGCCGTATTCCGCGTGAATACATTCCGTCGGTCGACGCGGGCATCCAAGACGCAATGCAGGTCGGCGTGCTCGCCGGCTTCCCGACGGTGGGCGTCAAGGCGACGCTCCTCGACGGTGCAGCGCACGACGTCGACTCCTCGGAGATGGCGTTCAAGATCGCCGGGTCGATGGCCTTCAAGGAGGCCGCTCGCAAGGCTAACCCCGTGCTTCTCGAGCCGCTCATGGCGGTCGAGGTGCGCACCCCCGAGGAGTACATGGGCGACGTCATCGGCGACCTCAACTCCCGTCGCGGTCAGATCCAGTCGATGGACGACGCTACGGGCGTCAAGGTCGTTCGCGCCCTCGTGCCGCTGTCAGAGATGTTCGGGTACGTCGGAGACCTTCGGTCGAAGACCTCCGGGCGCGCCGTCTACTCGATGACGTTCGACAGCTACGCGGAGGTCCCGAAGGCCGTCGCCGACGAGATCGTCCAGAAGAACAAGGGCGAGTAATCGCCTGACCTGCGAGGGCTCGCCGAGCCTGAGTACGATACATACACACCAAATCGCGCGGTGTCTGAGAATTCGGATGCTGGGCAACAAGTCCTGAGGAGGACCCACAGTGGCTAAGGCCAAGTTCGAGCGGACCAAGCCGCACGTCAACATCGGAACCATCGGTCACGTCGACCACGGCAAGACCACGCTCACCGCCGCTATCTCGAAGGTGCTTGCAGACAAGTACCCCTCGAAGACCAACGTGCAGCGTGACTTCGCGTCGATCGACTCGGCTCCGGAAGAGCGTCAGCGCGGCATCACGATCAACATCTCGCACGTCGAGTACGAGACGCCCAAGCGTCACTACGCGCACGTCGATGCCCCCGGCCACGCCGACTACATCAAGAACATGATCACCGGTGCTGCCCAGATGGACGGCGCGATCCTCGTGGTTGCGGCGACCGACGGCCCGATGGCCCAGACGCGTGAGCACGTGCTGCTCGCCAAGCAGGTCGGCGTTCCGTACCTCATGGTCGCGCTCAACAAGAGCGACATGGTCGACGACGAAGAGATCCTCGAGCTCGTCGAGATCGAGGTTCGCGAGCTGCTCTCGAGCCAGGGCTTCGACGGCGACAACGCTCCCGTCGTGCAGGTCTCGGGCCTCAAGGCTCTCGAGGGCGACGAGAAGTGGACCCAGTCCATCCTCGACCTCATGGACGCAGTCGATGAGTCGGTTCCTGACCCGGTGCGCGACAAGGACAAGCCGTTCTTGATGCCCATCGAAGACGTCTTCACCATCACCGGCCGTGGCACGGTTGTGACGGGTCGCGCCGAGCGCGGCACGCTCGCGATCAACTCCGAGGTCGAGATCGTCGGCATCCGCCCGACGCAGAAGACCATCGTCACGGGTATCGAGATGTTCCACAAGCAGCTCGATGAGGCGTGGGCCGGCGAGAACTGTGGCCTGCTCCTTCGAGGCACCAAGCGCGAAGATGTCGAGCGTGGCCAGGTTGTCGTCAAGCCGGGTTCGGTGACCCCTCACACGAACTTCGAGGGCACCGCGTACATCCTCTCCAAGGACGAGGGTGGCCGTCACAACCCGTTCTACACGAACTACCGCCCGCAGTTCTACTTCCGCACCACCGACGTCACCGGCGTCATCTCGCTGCCCGAGGGCACCGAGATGGTTATGCCCGGCGACACCACCGACATGACCGTTGAGCTGATTCAGCCCATCGCCATGGAGGAGGGCCTCGGCTTCGCCATCCGTGAGGGTGGCCGCACCGTGGGCGCCGGAACGGTGACCAAGGTTCTCAAGTAGACCTTCGTACCTGAAACGGGGTCGGGCCTTCGGGCTCGGCCCCGTTTTTTGTGCCCGGCATGAGGGGCGGATGCGCGCGGTGTGGAGTACTGTCGCGACATGAGCACATCTCTGCCGGCGCGCATCATCGTTCACGTGGTCGCGGTGCTCGTGCTCGTGCACGTTGCGACCCTCATCGCGACCCCGCCGAGCGATGACAATCTGTTGTTCGCTTGGGCGATCGGGCCGTGGGAGCAGCTCGCCAACGTCCTGCCCGTCGCTATCGCGATCCAGCTCATCGCCGCTGTCGTGATTGTCGTTCGGGTTCCCGGCGACAGACGGGGTCTTCGCGTGGGGCTGCTCATCGCGTCGGCTGTGATCGGGTCATCCGTCAATGCGATCGTGATGGGTATCATCGCCCAGGTGACCACCACCGCCGAGTTGGATGTCAGCCCTTTCGCTCTGTCGTTTTTCATCACGAGTCTGGCGGGCATGGTCTTCGTGGTGGCCGTCACCCTCGCGGCCGCGCTAGCCGAGTACGCACTCCTGCCCAAGCCCGTCCGCGCGGCGCCTGAATAGATTTCGGTTCGCAATAGGGGCGGATGCGGGGGCCCAGGAGTACGCGCGCGACATGAGAGCACGACCGATAACGCGCATCCTGTGGTTCATCGCGAGCGCCGTCGTCGGCGCCTCGGTCAACGTGATTCTCATCTGAGCATTGTCGGCCGGGGCGGAAGTCTGGGGTGGTCTGATCATCGGCATCGCCATCACGGGCGGTCTAGTGTTTGTGCTGGCCGCGAGCATCGCGACCCTGCTGGTCGAGCTGTTGATCCTCAAGCCCGCCCGGTCAGTCGCGCCGTCAGCGCCTGCGCTGTAGCGGTCACCGTCAGGGCGAGCAGTCGCGTCTGCTCCTCATCGACGACGGCCGAGCGGTACGTCACACCGATGCCAGCAGCGGGGTAGCCGCCGCGGTCCGTCGCAGCCGCGGCGACGGACGCGTACTCGGCCGTGATCTCGCCGTCCTCGCTCGCGTAGCCGCGCTCGCGCGTGCGGGTGAGGATGGTGTCCAGCTGGGGGAGCGTCGCCGGGCCGATTCCCTGCCGGGTGATGAGCGCATCCCGATGGGGGAAGAGGGCGCGTACCTGGGCGGCGGGCAGGGCGGCGAGCATGGCCCGCCCGGTTGCTGTGAGGTGGGCCGGAAGACGAACGCCGACGCGCACCACGGTCGTCGGTGCTCGCGGGGCGCTGGTCTGCCCGACGTAGGAGACATCCGAACCCTGCAGCACCGCGAGCTGCGCCACGACCGGCACCGCAGACTCGCGCACGAGTCGGTCGAGCAGGGGCCCCGCCATGCGTTCCAATCGGCTGGCCTGCAGTACGCTCGATCCGATTTCCGCCACGAGCGCGCCGAGACCGTAGGCGCGCAGCTCGGGGTAGTGCACGACGTAGCCCTCCTCCATGAGCACCCGCAGCAGCTGGTAGACGCTCGACCGGGGCAGCTCGAGTTCGCGGGCGATCACCGAGGCGGGCACCGGATCGCTGTGGTGGGCGAGGTGACTGACGATGCGCACAGCGCCGCGAGCGGCGGGAACGTCGGTCATGCGCATCCCTCCAGTCTGGTATCTCAGACAGATTATCGGGTGGACGCGGTGTGGCGCTGTCGGGTTCAGCGTTCACTGGGGGCATGCCGATCACCGTGGGCCGCGCGCCCCTCACCATCGCCGAGGTTGTCGCCGTCGCCCGGGGCGGCGAACCCGTCGACCTCGATACGGATGCGCTGGCTCGCATGGCCGAGACCCGTTCCATCATTGAGGGCCTTGCGGAAGACCCGCGGCCCCACTACGGCGTCTCGACCGGGTTCGGCGCGCTGGCGACCACGCACATTCCGACCTCGAAGCGGGTTGAGCTGCAGCGGGCCCTCGTGCGCTCGCACGCCGCCTCGTCGGGCGCCGAGGTCGAGCGAGAGGTCGTGCGGACCACCCTGCTGCTGCGCCTGCAGACCCTCGCCACCGGTCGCACCGGGGCCCGGCCCGAACTGGCCGAGCAGTACGCCGCGATGCTCAACGCCGGCATCACCCCCGTCGTCGGGGAGTACGGCAGCCTCGGCTGCTCGGGCGACCTCGCACCGCTCGCCCACCTCGCCCTGGCCGCGATGGGCGAGGGGCAGGTCCGCGATGCCGTGGGCGTGCTGTGCCCGGCCGATGAGGCCCTCGCCGCTGCCGGCCTCGCCCCCATCGAGCTGCGGGAGAAGGAGGGCCTCGCCCTCATCAACGGCACCGACGGCATGCTTGGGATGCTCGCCCTCGCCATCACGGATCTCACCCGCCTCGTCGCCACCGCCGACCTCGCCGCCGCCATGAGTGTCGAGGGGCTGCTCGGTAGCGACCACGTGCTGGCGGCGGATCTGCAGGCGCTTCGCCCGCATCCGGGTCAAGCCACCAGCGCCGCGAACATGCGCGCCGTGCTGGTGGGTTCGCCCGTCGTCGCCAGCCACCAGACCGAAGCCTGCACGCGGGTGCAGGACGCCTACTCGCTGCGCTGCGCACCTCAGGTGCACGGCGCCGTGCGCGACACACTCGCCCACGCGACCCTCGTCGCCGACCGCGAGCTCGCCAGTGCGGTCGACAACCCCGTAGTGACGCTCGATGGACGGGTGGAATCGAACGGCAACTTCCACGGAGCCCCCGTCGGCTACGTACTCGACTTCCTCGCCATCGCTGTGGCCGACCTGGCCAGCATGAGCGAGCGTCGCACCGACCGCTTCCTCGACGCGGCCCGAAGTCAGGGCCTCCCGCCGTTCCTCGCCCACGATCCCGGCGTCGACTCCGGCCACATGATCGCGCAGTACACGCAGGCGGGCATCGTCAGCGAGCTCAAGCGGCTGGCCGCGCCCGCGAGCGTCGACTCCATCCCCTCCAGCGCCATGCAGGAGGACCACGTGTCGATGGGCTGGTCGGCCGCGCGCAAGCTGCGCCGCTCGCTCGACGGGCTCACCCGCGTCGTCGCGATCGAGCTGCTCACGGCCGCACGTGCGCTGGATATGCGGGCCGCCGATCTCGGCGTCTCACCGGCGCGCGCCACCGCTGCCGTTATTGAGCGGATGCGCGCGGACGTCCCCGGCCCCGGCCCCGATCGCTACCTCGCACCCGAGATCGAGGCCGCTGTCAGGCTCACCGACTCGGGTGCACTGCTGGATGCCGCCCGCAGCGTTGTCCCCGCCCTCGTCTGAACCTGCACGTCTGAACACCCACCATCGACCCAGGAGGTCACCGATGACCGTCACCGACCAGACCGTCGTGCCCCGCGCAACCGCTACCGCCGGAGCGCGTCCCGTGCGCGCCCACCGCGGCACCCAGCTGCACACCCTCGGGTGGCAGCAGGAGGGCGCGCTGCGCATGCTGCAGAACAACCTCGACCCCGAGGTCGCCGAGCACCCCGACGAGCTCGTCGTCTACGGCGGCACCGGCAAGGCCGCGCGCGACTGGGCCAGCTACGACGCGCTCGTGCGCACCCTGACCACGCTGAAGGGCGATGAGACGATGCTGGTGCAGTCCGGCCGACCGGTCGGCGTCATGCAGACGCACGAGTGGGCGCCGCGCGTGCTGCTCGCCAACTCGAACCTCGTCGGCGACTGGGCGAACTGGGACGAGTTTCGGCGCCTCGAGCAGCTCGGCCTGACCATGTACGGGCAGATGACCGCCGGGTCGTGGATCTACATCGGCACGCAGGGCATTCTGCAGGGCACGTTCGAGACCTTCAGCGCTGTGGCTGATCAGAAGTTCGGTGGCACCCTCGCCGGCACCATCACCCTCACGGCCGGCCTCGGGGGCATGGGTGGCGCGCAGCCGCTCGCCGTCACCATGAACAACGGTGTCGCGATCTGCATCGACGTCGACCCCACCCGCTTCGCCCGCCGCATCGAGCACGGCTACCTCGACGTGGCCGCCGACAGCGTCGAGCACGCGCTCGAGCTCGCCGTTGCTGCGCGCGACGCCCGCCGAGGGCTGTCGATCGGTCTCCTCGGTAACGCCGCCACGCTCGTGCCGCAGCTGCTGGCCATGGGTGCCCCCATCGACATCGTCACCGACCAGACCAGCGCCCACGACCCGCTCGCCTACCTGCCCGTCGAGTACTCGATGGAGGAATGGCACGCGGCGCGCACGCGCGACCCGAAGGGCTTTGCGGAGGCGGCGAGGCTCTCCATGGCCCGTCACGTGGAGGCTATGGTCGGCTTCCAAACGGTCGGCGCCGAGGTCTTCGACTACGGCAACAACATTCGTACAGAGGCGCTGACGGCCGGGTATGCGGAGGCGTTCGCGTTCTCCGGGTTCGTGCCCGCGTACATCCGCCCGCTGTTCGCGCAGGGGAAGGGGCCATTCCGCTGGGCGGCTCTCAGCGGCGACCCCGCCGACATCGCCGCGACCGACCGGGCGATGCTCGAGATGTTCCCCGACAACCGCAGCCTGCAGCGCTGGATACCGCTCGCGCAGGAGCGCGTGCACTTCCAGGGCCTGCCCGCCCGCATCTGCTGGCTGGGGTACGGGGAGCGCGACCGCGCGGGCGAACGCTTCAACGACATGGTGGCCTCCGGGGAGCTCAGCGCACCGCTGGCGGTCGGGCGTGACCACCTCGACTCGGGTTCCGTCGCGAGCCCGTACCGCGAGACCGAGGCGATGAAGGACGGCTCCGACGCGATCGCCGACT
>JBBQKE010000044.1:0-9154 GCA_038326585.1 Actinomycetales bacterium
TGGCGCTCGCGTAAACATTACAACGTTTCGTAGGTTTGTCTAGAAATCTTCGGCGCCGACTGTTAGCGTGCGAGCATGGTCACCGAGGCTCCCGGCACGCGTGCGCAAGCGCTCGCCGCGACGATCGAACAAACGATCAGCGCGCAGGGCTTGCACGCTGGCGACCCCATCGGCACCATCGAGAGCTGGCGGGCGAGCTCCGGGTTCGCGCGCGCGTCGGTGAGCGAGGCGCTTCGTCTGCTCGTCGATCGGGGGGTCGTCGAGATCAAGCCAGGGCGGGGCGGCGGCGTCTTCGTGGCGCGCACCGGTCCGGTCGTGCGCCTGCGCCACACCCTGATCAGTGTGCACGGCGAGGCCACGACCCTCGCCGATGCCATCGCGATTCGCGAGGCCCTCGAACCCCTGCTCGTGCTCGACGCCACTCGCTCACGCACGGCGGCGCAGGGGCGCACGCTGCGCTCGAAGCTCGCTCGGCTCGAGTCGGCGCTCGACGACCACGACGCGTTCATCCGCGCCGTGTGGGTGCTGCACGAGCAGATTGCCGCCATCACCCCGAACGAGATGCTGCGCGCCATCTACCTGACGATGATGCACATCATCAGTGACCAATCGGAGGTCGCCGTGAGCGATGCGCACGATACCCACCAGGCCGCGCACTACCGGGAGCACCGGCTCGCGGTGCACCGCGAGCTCGTCGACGCGATCGATTCGGGAGACCTCGAGCGGGCATCCCGCGCCGTCGTCGCACACGCCGAGGAGGTCGGCGCATGACCGGGCCGCTCTCTGATCTGCTCGTCGTCGACCTGAGCCGCGCGCTCGCCGGTCCGCACGCCGCGATGATGCTCGGCGACCTCGGCGCCCGTGTCATCAAGGTCGAGACGCCCGGTACCGGTGACGACACGCGTGGTTGGGGGCCGCCGTTCGTCGGGCCGCCTGAGGCGCGCGAGAGCACCTACTACCTCTCGGCCAATCGCAACAAAGAGTCGATCGAGCTCGACCTCAAGAACCCCGACGACCTCGAGACCCTGCGCGCGATGGTGCGGCGGGCCGACGTGCTCATCGAGAACTTTCGCCCCGGGGTGCTCGACAGGCTGGGCCTCGACACCGCGACGCTGCGCGAGCTCAACCCGCGGCTGATCGTGCTCGCGATCTCGGGCTTCGGCCATGACGGGCCCGAGGGTGGCCGTGCGGGGTACGACCAGATCGCGCAAGGCGAGGCCGGTCTCATGTCGCTCACGGGCTCGAGCCCCGACGACGTGCAGCGCGTCGGCGTGCCGATCGGCGACTTGTTGGCCGGCATGTACGGCGCCTATGGCGTGCTCGCTGCCCTGCACGAGCGTGAGACGAGCGGGGAAGGTCAGGTGGTGCGCACGAGCCTGCTCGCGGCGATCGTCGGCGTTCATGCCTTTCAGGGCACGCGATTCACGGTGGCGGGCGAGGTGGGTCGCGCGCAGGGCAACCACCACCCGAGTCTGGCACCGTACGGACTGTTCGCCACGGGCGACGGACGCATCCAGTTGGCCGTCGGCAGCGAGTCGCTGTGGCGTTCGCTGTGCGGCGTGATTGGCCTCGACCCGCTCACGCCCGACTTCGCCACCAACGCCGCCCGCGTCGCGAACCTGACCGTGCTCATCGCGACGATCGAGCAGGCTTTTGCTGACCATTCGAGTGCCGACCTGCTCGCGAAGCTCGACGCAGCCGGCATCCCCTCCGGGGTTCTTCGCTCGATCGATGAGGTCTATGCCTGGCCGCAGACGCGTTCGCAGGGTCTCGTGGTCGAGGTCGAGCACCCGAGCCTCGGCACCATCGAACTGCCTGGACCGCCCTTGCGGTTCTTCGGCTTCGACGGCGACGAGCAGACGCGCCGCGACCACGCCGCCCCGCCCACTCTGGGCGAGCACGGCGACGCGGTGCGAGCGTGGCTCGATGAGAGCGACGACTCATGAACTGTCTCTCATGAACAGCGCGGCATGAGTGTCGATCGGCCCGATGCGCGAGCGCTCATCGAACTCACCCTCGATGCCGACAGCTTCGTCTCGTGGGACACGGAGCCGCACGAGCCCGCGGTTGGCGACGAGTATGCCCGTCAGCTCGCCGAGGCCCGCGAGCGCACCGGCCTGAGCGAGTCGGTCGTGACCGGGTGGGGAACCCTTGACGGGCATCCGGTCGCCGTCATCGTCGGCGAGTTCGGCTTTCTGGCCGGCTCGATCGGCACGGTTGCCGCTGACCGCATCACCGCAGCGATGCGGCGTGCCACCGCGCAGAGTCTGCCCGTGCTGGCTGCTCCGGTGTCGGGCGGCACCCGCATGCAAGAGGGCACCGCGGCGTTCACCCGCATGGTCGATATCACTGCGGCGGTCGTCGACCACAAGGCGGCCGGCCTGCTCTATCTCGTCTACCAGCGGCACCCCACGACCGGCGGGGTCTTCGCCTCATGGGGGTCGCTCGGACACATCACGGTCGCGCAGCCGGGGGCACTCATCGGCTTTCTGGGGCCCAAGGTCTATGCCGCGCTGCACGGCCGCGAGTTTCCGGCTGGCGTGCAGTCGGCCGAGAACCTGCTGGCGCACGGGCTCGTCGACGCCGTTCTCGAGCCTCGTCACCTTCGACCGATGATCGCGCGGGTGCTGTCGATCGTCGCGGCGCCCGGCGCGGTCGCGTCGGCGACGCACACGGCCCTGCCGCTCGACGAGCCCGATGCGTGGGATGCCGTGCTCGTGTCGCGCCGCCCGGGCAGGCCGGGCGTGCGCACGCTGCTGAGGGTCGCGGCCGCCGATGTCGTGCCC
Organism: Actinomycetales bacterium; assembly: GCA_038326585.1. GTDB lineage: Bacteria > Actinomycetota > Actinomycetes > Actinomycetales > Microbacteriaceae > Microcella. Next base: position 2,787 of record JBBQKE010000044.1, read on the forward strand.
CTCTCGGGCACGTCAGAGGGCGAGACCGAGAAGGCCTCGACCGTGTCGCTCGCCCGCTTCGGTGACCACGGTGTCGTGGTGGTCGGTCTCGATCGGCACGCGCAGTCTTTCGATGGCCCGCTCGGACCCGGTGCCCTGCGTCAGGCTCGTCGCGGCATGGCGCTCGCGTCAGAACTGGGCCTACCCCTCGTCACGGTGATCGACACACCCGGTGCGGCGCTCTCGCGCGAGGCAGAAGAGGGCGGCCTCGGCGGCGAGATCGCCCGCTGCCTCGCCGCCCTCATCACCCTGCCGGTGCCCACGGTGTCGGTCATCATGGGGCAAGGCACGGGCGGCGCAGCTCTTGCTCTGCTGCCCGCTGACCGGGTGATCGCCGCCCGTCACGGGTGGCTGGCACCCTTGCCGCCCGAGGGCGCGAGCGTCATCCGCCACGGCGACATCGACCACGCCGCTGCCATGGCGCGCGCCCAGGGCATCACGGCTCACCAGTTGCATCGACATGGCCTCGTTGACGCCGTCGTCGACGAGCAGCCGAGCGCCGAACTCGAGCCCGAAGAGTTCTGCCGGCGCCTCGGCGATGAGATTCGCACCCAGATCGCGGTCGCCCGTGCCGCCGACGCCGCCCTGCGCCCGGCCCGCCGCGCGCGACACGCTCAGCCGTTCCGCATCGACGAGGAGGTCGACCATGCCCGCCCATGACGTGCACGCTCACTACTACCCGCCCGAGTACGTCGCCGTCGTGCGCGACGTGGCGACCGAAGAGGGCCGCGCCGGCGACGTTGCCCGCGCCTTTCTGCACCACCGCATCATCACGAAAGTGCCCGCCTTTCTCGGCGCAGTCGACGAGCGGCTGCGCCTCATGGATGCCGCGGGCATCGAGCTTCAGGCGCTCAGCTTCGCGTCACTCAACATCTGGCACCCCGAAGCGGCGACGCGCGCGCGTCTCGTGCAGGCCTTCAACGACGGATGCGCGAGTCTGGTCGACCTCCACCCCGACCGCTTCCGGCTGCTCGCCTCGCTGCCTCTGCCGCACGTCGAGGAGGCGGTGGCCGAGGCCCGCCGGGCTCGCAGCCTTGCGGGGTTCGCTGGCTACAGCATCCCGACCCACATCGACACCGTTGCGATCGATGCCGCGCAGTGGCAGCCGGTCTATGCCGCGATGGCTGAGAGTCCGGCACTGGTGATCACCCACCCCGACGGCTTCTGCGCGACGGGGGCGCTCGCCGACCACGGCATGGAGTGGGCGATCGGGGCACCCTTCGAAGACACGATCGCGGCCGTGCGTCTGCTCGCCTCGGGCCTGCTCGACCAGCACCCCGCGCTGACCTGGGTGATTCCGCACCTCGGCGGCACGCTGCCGTTCTTGCTGCACCGGCTGCTGTGGCGCTGGAAGCTCGAGGCCGACATGCTCGGCACTGACGATCACGCCGCGACCTCGCTCGAGCGCTTGCTGTTCGAGACGGCCAACTGCTCGCCGCAGACCCTGCGCCTTGCGCTCGAGGTGTTGCCGGCCGGCCGCATCGTCTTCGGCACCGACTACCCGTTCGTCGACCCGAATGACCTTGCGCGCCCGGTGCAGCTGGTGCGCGACGCTCTCGACCCGGCCGAGGCCGATGCCATCCTCTCGGGCCGACTCTGGGCACTGCTGACCCCGACGCGAACGGATGCCTCATGACCTCGACCTTGCACTCCTGGCCCGACGACCGCACCGGCGCGGTCGCGATCTCGATCATGTTCGAGCAGTGGGACCCGGGAGTCGCGCCGGGCCTCGGCCCGATGGGCAACCCTCTGCCCGCCGGGGCACTCGATCATCAGGCTCTCTCCTGGGCCGACTACGGCTGGCGCACCGGTGTGTGGGCGGCGCTCGACCTGCTCGAGAAAGAGCAGCTGAGCGCGACCTTCTACATCAGCGGCATTCTGGCCGAGTCGGCTCCGGATGCTGTGCGCGCGATCGCGGAGGCCGGTCACGAAATCGCGGGGCACTCGTGGGCGCAGAACCGCATACCCGCCCTGCTCAGCCCCGACGAGGAGCGCGCGGAGATCGCGCGCTGCACCCAGGCGCTCGAGGGCGTGAGCGGGCAGCGCCCGCGCGGGTGGATCAGTCCGCGCTGCACGCCGAGCGCGAGCACGAGCGAGCTACTCGTCGCCGAAGGATACGAATGGCACGGCGATGTGTTCGACACCGACCTGCCCTACTGGCGCGAAACTCCCGAGGGTCGCATTGTGGCGCTGCCGTTCGGCATGGAGATCAACGACTTTCCGCTCACGGTGCGCTACGGGCAGCCGACCCGCGAGCTCGTGTCGAGCTTTGCCTACGAAGCGTCGGCTCTCTCTCGCAGCAGCCGTCTCGGCTACATCGACGTGACGCTGCACGCGCACGTCGGGTGCAGGCCGGCCGGCCTGCTCGCCCTCGCCGAGATCATCGCCGAAGCACGCCGGCTCGACCTCTGGATCGCGACGCGCGGCGACCTCGTTGATCAGTTTGCTGATGCTGACTGAAAGCGCAGTGCCGACAGAGAGCGTCTAGCTCGCGCCCGGCTCCGCGAAGTGACCAAGCCGCTCGCTCATGCGATGGGCGGCGTCGTTGACCGCCGCGCCGATCTCGTCGATCGAGAGCTTGCGCAAGCGGTCCATCGGGCTGCTGAGTGTGATCGCTCCGGCGCAACGACCCGCGGCGTCGAAGAAGGGCGCCGCGACGCCGCCGCCGTTCGGCACCCAGCGGCCAGGGCTATACGAGTAGCCGAGTCGCACGTCTTCGTCGAGCTGAGCACGCAGGGCAGCGACGTCGGTCAAGCTCTCTTCCGTGTGGGCAATGATCGGCTGCTCGAGAATTCGATCACGCTCTTCCGCCGTCAGACCCGTGAGAATCGCCATGCCCGAGGCGCCGCTCACGAGCGGGAACGGCTTGCCCATCTCGATGACATAGCGAATGGTGTTGTCGCAGTCGACTTTTGAGCGGTAGACGAGAGTGTCGTCGACGCGAGCCACGGCGTAGCACGTCTCATTGAATTGAGCGACGAGCTTCTTGAGCAGCGGCTCGGCCGCTTTCGCGAGCGAGTCGCGCTCTGAGAGTGCCGCCACGATCGAGAACAGGCGGGGGCCGGCGGCGTACATGCCCCGCTCACGCTCTTGCTCCACGTACCCGAGTTCTTCGAAGTGGGTGAGAATGCGGCTCACAGCACTGCGGTCGATTCCCGTGCGTCGAGCGGCTTCGCGCACCCCGATGCCGTCGACGTGCGTGGCGACAAGTTCGAGCAGGGTGATGGCCCGCACGAGCATGCCCGACTTCTGTGAACCCGCGGCCGAGGATGACTCCATATTGGTCATGCTACTGAAACTCTCGCGCATTCCGGCTTGACACCGTGGAAGCAGAACGGGAAGATAATAAGACAACGTCTTGATAAACAAGACACCAGCACGACAGACCAGCTGGGGTCGCACGGTCTCTGTGACCGACGGGTTCCGAGGTCGTGACGACGAAGGAGTCATCATGACGCACATGACAGGCGCGCAGTACCTCTCGCGCGCACTCGACGCGTACGGCGTCGAGGCCGTCTTCTTGGTACCCACCGCTCTCAGCGCCACGCTCGTGGCGATGGAGAACGAGACCAGCATCAAGCGCATCGTCACTCACGGTGAGAAGGCCGCCGCCTATATGGCTGACGGTTATGCCCGTGCGACGGGCAAGCCCGGTGTCTGCATGGCGCAGAACATCGGCGCCGCCAACCTGGCCGCAGGCTTGCGCGACGCCTACCTCGGCTGCTCGCCCGTGATCGCCCTCACCGGTGGCCCCTACGAGTGGAGCCGCGGGCGCAACTACTACCAAGAGATCGAAGACTTTCCGCTCTTCAAGCCTGTGACGAAGTCGAGCCGTCAGGTATTCGACGTGGCGCGTCTTCCTGACCAGCTCGACCAGGCGTTCCGCGACGCGACGACCGGCAAGCCCGGCCCCACCCACCTCGAGCTCGCGGGCCATACCGGCGACATCATCGAGAATCAGTCGTTCGACGCGACGGTGCCGTCGAACGGCGATCGTCGCAGCCCGGCACTGCGCGTGGCGCCCGACCCCGAGGCGATCAAGGCCGCCGTGGCCGCTCTGCGCTCAGCCGAGCGTCCGGTCATCTTGTCGGGCGGTGGAGTGCGCACCTCGGGTGCCGCAGCCGAGGTCGTCGCACTGGCTGAACGACTGGGCGCACCGATCGCCACCTCGCTCAACGGCAAAGAGACGGTGCCGGCCGACCACCCGCTCTCGATCGGCATCCCGGGCCTGTACGCCCGAGCGAGCGCCAACCAGATCGTGCTCGAAGCCGACCTCGTGATGTACGTCGGCAGCCAGACCGGCAGTCAAGTGACGCTGACCTGGCAGGTTCCGCCCCTGAGTACGCGCGTCGTGCACCTCGATATCGAGCCCACCGAACTGGGCCGGCACTACCCCGACACCGTGGCCGTGGTGGCGGATGCCCGCCTCGGGCTTGCCGCACTGCTCGAGGCCCTCGGCCCCGTCGATACCGAGCCGACCCAGCCGTGGCGCGACCGCGCCAGCGAGCTCACCGCCCGCTGGCGCGAGAGCGTTGCCTCACTGACCGACGATGACGTCGAGCCCCTGCGGCCCGAGCGCCTCGTGACTCAGCTGAACGGCCTGCTGCCCGACAACGCCATCGTCGTGAGCGACACCGGTCACGCCGGCATGTGGACCGGCGGCTACCTCGACCTCACGAAGCCGGAACAGGGCTTCTTGCGTGCAGCCGGTTCGCTCGGCTGGGGTCTGCCGGCCGGAATCGGCGCCCAGATCGCCCGACCCGACGCTCAGGTCGTGGTCTTCACGGGCGATGGCGGGCTCTTCTACCACTTGAGCGAGCTCGAGACTGCGGCCCGGTGGAACGTGCCGCTCACGATCGTCGTCAACGACAACCGCTCGCTCAATCAAGAGATCAACCCTTACACGGTGGCCTACGGCGGCGAGCTCACGGGTCGGCACCATGAGCTCTGGCACTTCAACGACGTGAACCTCGCGACCGTGGCCGAGAGCCTCGGGGTCACCGGCATTCGCGTCACCAAGCCCAGCGAGCTCGAGCCTGCCATGGCCCGGGCTGCCGAGATCAACGGCCCCGTGCTGATCGACGTGGTCTCCGACATCGACGCCGTCGCGCCCAAGGGCTCGAACGAGCGCGCGCAGAACTGACCGATGGCCCCGGCCCCGAGAAGGACATTCATGACCCCCCGCACCCTCACCGTTCGCTCGTTCCTCGAGAACGCCGTCGAGCGCAACGCCGCTGACCCATACCTCATCTGGGCGGGCCCTGACGCCACGAGCGAGCACCAGTCGTATGAACAGTTCAATGAGCTCGTCGATGCCGCTGCGGCGTACTGGCACAACATCGGGGTGCGCAAGGGCGACCGGGTGGCCTTCATGGCCGACAACAGTCCGTCGTTTGTGCACGCTTGGCTGGGGCTCGCCAAGATCGGCGCCGTACTCGTTGCGATCAACACGGGCTTCAAGCACGCTGAGGCGCAGTACCTTATCGAGCACTCCGAGGCGCGCTTCGCCCTCATCGACCCCGCGCACGCCGACCTGTTCCACCGCATCGGTGAGAACTCACCGGGGCTGCACTCGACGCTCGCGCTCGGTGGCGCCGAGGGCTACGACGACTTCATCACCGGCGCCGCCGAGCTCGGCGGGCGCGCACCGAGTGTCGACATCGACCCCGACGATCTCATCTCGCTCATCTACACCTCGGGCACGACCGGTCGCCCCAAGGGTGTCATGCAGTCGCATCGCAACTACGTCATGACGGGGCAGGCGTTTCCGCACTGGATGAAGATGCAGCGCGGCGATCGCATCTACGCCTGCCTGCCGTTGTTCCACATCAACTCGCAGGCCTACTCGACCATGGGTGCCATCGGCACCGAGGGCGCCATGGTGCTCGCGCCCCGATTCAGCGCGAGCCGCTTCTGGCCTGACGTGCGCGAACACCGCGTGACCATGTTCAACATGATCGGTGCCATGACGGTCATCCTGTCGAAGAAAGATCCGAGCCCCGACGACCGCGAGCACAGCGTGCGCGTTGCCTATGGAGTGCCCGCACTGCCGCACGCGGTGCGCACCTCGATCGAAGAGCGCTTCGGCATCGCCTGTGTCTCGGGCTTCGGCATGAGCGAGACCACCTACGGCCTGCTCGAGCCCATCGACGAGCCGCGTCACGCAGACTCGATGGGCGTACCGCGCTCGCACCCCGACCCGGCGTATCCGGCCACCGAGGCGAAGATCGTCGACGCCGAGGGTGTCGAGGTGCCCCGCGGAGAGATCGGTGAGCTTGTGCTGCGCAACGCGGCCATGATGCTGGGCTACTTCAAAGACCCCGAGAAGA
>JBBQKE010000045.1:0-8876 GCA_038326585.1 Actinomycetales bacterium
GAGTCGTCCTGGGGTTGAGCCTGCTGGGCAGTGTTGCCTGGCAGATCATCGACCGCGTGGCGAATGACCTCTTTCGCCCGGCCGAGTACTTTGCCTACTTCAGCATCGTGTCGGCGATCGCCGCGGGCGTGATCCTCGTCGTCAGCGGAGTAGCGAGGCTGAGGCAGCTGCCCGAGTCGAACCTTCTCGCCATCGCTCGCCTCACCGGCGCGGTCTCGATGATCGTCGTCGGCGTCGTCTACCACGCCCTGATCGGCGACGACGTGGTCGATCCGCGTGACGTGGGCTACGCCTGGCCAGTGCTGCCCAATGAGGTCATCCACACCTATGTGCCCATCCTCATCGCACTCGACTACCTCGTGAGCGCCCACGGTCGTGCCCTGCGGTTGCGGCAGGCCCTGTGGGTGGCGGTGTTCCCCCTGGCGTGGCTGGCCATCTCGGTCGTGCGGGGGCTCGTAGACGGCTGGTGGCCCTACTGGTTCATCGACCCGAATGAAGAGGGTGGAGTCGTTGGCATGCTGACGTACGTGCTCGCGATCGCCGGGTTCTTCGTGATTTTGGGGTTCATGCTGATTGCCCTGAATCTCGGTGTGCGTCGCCTCCTGCGCCGCGACGGTGCGGGTGTCGATGTGGCGCCGGCCTCGTGACCTCTCGCGAGCACCGTCTCGAGCGCCTCTGCGAAAAGCTGAGCCGCGATCCGCGCGTGAGCGAGCTGCAGCTGCGGGTCGCCGATCGCGCCGAAACATTCGACTACAGCTGGTCGGCACCCGGTTCACGGGCGACACACGCCATCGCGAGCAGCACCAAGACCTTCGCCGCCGTGCTCGTGCTGCGTCAGGTCGCCGCGGGCGACCTGACGCTCGAGCAGCCGCTCGCGAGCATCCTGCCCCGTGACGACCTCGTCGGCCTCAACCGCTTCGGCGACGTCGACCACGCCGACGAGGTCACCGTGCGCGACGTTCTTGCGCACACTTCGGGCATTCCCAACTACTACGCCACGAAGGCGCTCGACCCGAAGAGCGACATCGCGGCGGTCACGGGCGCCGACCCCGGGTGGAGCTACCACGACACTCTCGAGATCGCCCGGAGCATGAGCGCCCCCTTCGCCCCGCACAGCGGCCGCGCCGAGTACAGCTTCACTAACTACCAGCTCGTCGGGCGCCTGATTGAGACGGTCTACGGATGCCCGCTCTCCGCCGCTCTCGAGCGCGAGCTGCTCGGGCCGCTGGCCTTGCGCGACACGGCTCTGCTGACCCCCGAGACGCTCGACCTCTTCGACACCGCGTCGCCGCTGCTCTACGGCACGCAGTCATACCGCGGCGCTCGCCGGCTCGCCTCGCTCGGCGCCGAAGGGGCGCTCGTCTCGACGACTGCCGACACGATGCGGTTTCTTCGGGCGGTGTTCGAGGGCGAGGCGCTCGACCCGGCGATGCTCAAGCGTGCGCTGAGCGATCGCCTACCGCTCTTCCCGCGCGTGACCTACGGCGTCGGCATGATGGCGCTGAACCTGCCACGACTGCTGACTCGCCTGCCGAAGCCGGGGCTGCTTCTCGGGCACGCCGGCATGACCGGCCACGTGATGTTCGCCGAGCCCGTGAGTGGGCTCTACGCCGTGGCGACGATCAACCAGCTCGCTGAGCCCCGGCTCTCGTTCCGGCTGCTGCTCGGGGCGCTACGCGCCGCTCGATCGCGTTAGTCGAGGTTCAGTCGGCGGCGGAACTCTGCCGTCAAGCGACCACGCTCGACCTTGCCCATGCGGTTGCGCGGAATCACCGAGACCTGCCCGAACACCGTCGGGTGCTTACCCGGCAGTCTCGTGCGCAGCAACTGATCGAGCGCTCGCAGATCGCAATCGGCCCGTGCGACGACAGCGAGGCCCAACTCGGGCACGCCCGGACGCTTTTCGATGACGAACGTCGCCGCGTCGATCACGCCGGGAAACCCCTCGACCGCCGCGTCTACCTTCGCCGGATCGACCTTGACGCCGCCGACGTTGACGATCTCGGAAGTGCGGCCGTCGAGCACGAGCGACCCCTCTGGAGTGAGCGACCCCTGGTCTCCCGGATAAAACCAACCGTCTCGAAACGAGGCCTCGGAGTCGGGCGTGGAGTACCCGCTCGCGAGCCCCGCACCGCGGTAGCGAATGTCGCCTGAGACCCCGGGGGCCACAACAACTCCGTGGTCGTCGACGATCTGAAGCTGTACGCCAGGCAGCGGATGCCCCACATCGGCGTCATTGTCGCTGCCGTGCAGCATGCGCGTCGCGACTCCGCCGCCCTCGGTCGAGCCATAGACGCCCCGCACGGGCACGGCGAGCACGTCTGCGATCTCGGCGAGCAGGGCCGGGGTGGCCGCAGCGCCAGCAGTGCGCACCTCGCGCAGGGCGGGCAGCGTCAGGTTCTTCTCGCGGATGAGTTGCACGAGGCTGCCGACCTGCACGGGCGAACCCGCGAGCACCTGCACACCGGCGGCGGCGGCGAGTTTCAGCATCCGCTCGTTCGAGAGCTCGACGGCGAGGTACGGAGTACCGTGCTGCAGGCTCGCGAGCGCGGTATGAAAGCCCCCTGTGGTCGACAGGGTCATGAGGTTGAGCTCGACGCGCTCGTCTGTCCAGTAGCGCTGCAGAGTCGCAAGCCGGTGCTCGACGGCGCCCACCGACAGCTCGACCCCGCGCGGGGTGCCCGTCGTGCCGCTCGTCATGATGACGCGGCAGATCGCGTCGGCACGCGGGTAGAGCACGGTCGGCACGGCGGGGTCGCCGGCCTCATCGGCATCGGCGATCGCCTGCTCGATCCACAGTCGATCAACGGAAACCACCTGCGCCGCCTCGCCAGTTCGGGTTCCGGGGCGGGCCAGGAGGGCATCCGGGGCCCAACCGCTCAGCGTGCCGACTCCGGTGAGCGAGACCGTGCGCGTGGCGATACGCAAAAGGCTGAGCGTCACGATCCAGTCGTCGGCGGGCGCCAGATCGGTCGCCACGAGTTGCCGGGGGGCGATGCCGAGTTCGCGCAGGCGTGCGGCGACGGCCGTGACCGCACGATCGAGCTCGGCAAAGGTCCACGTTCCGTCTGAACTGATGATCGCGGGGCGGTCGGGGTGCGCGATCGCCTGCTCGTTCAGATGCCGCAGGGGTGCGAACATTCGGGTGCTCCGCTCAAAAAATTGGTGCACGTCATGGGTGCAGGTGAGGATGCTCCACTGTAGAGTTCACCCGTGCGCTTCGTGTGATGTCGCGTGCGCTGTCGCACGACTTTCACCCCAAGGAGATCATCGCCGTGACCGAGACTCTCACGCCTGCCGCCGCGGTGCCGCCGACTTTCGCGGGTCGGCGCTTGGCGCGCACGGCGACCGCGCTCGCTTCGAGCGGCCTGCTCGTCGGTATGGGCGCCGTCAGCGCGTCACCAGCCGTAGCAGCGGAAGCGCTCGACTGCGACGGCACGAATACGGTCGACGCCACAGATAGCGGCACCGTCACAGATATCCAGAACCTCTTGGATGCCAACACCCCGATCGTCTGCCTCGAGGGCTCCTTCACGCTCGCGAGCTCGCTCACCTTCGACCACAACCTCGAGCTGTTCGGCCTCGCCGGTGCCGAGCTGGATGGCGACAACGTCACTCGCATGCTCACGGGCTCGCTCGGGGCCACGCTCAGTGTTCAGAACATTTCGTTCGTCGACGGCGCGGCTTTTGAGGGCGGCGCGATCTACGTCGACGGCGATGTGTTCGTCGAGAATTCCCAGTTCACCAACAACAGTTCTGATGAAGATGGCGGCGCGATCTACGTTGCCGACTCGAATGTGATTGAGGTGGAGGGCTCGACGTTCACGGGCAACTCGACGGGCCCAGAGTTCGAGGGCGAAGGATACTCGGGCGGCGCGATTTTCAGCGCTGGCACCTCGTCGGTCTTCGTCAGCGACTCGACCTTCTCCAACAACGAAGCCTCACAGCTCGGCGGTGCTATCGCTGGCTATTTCGTCATCACCGAGCTCAGCGAGTACACCGACAACACGGCTCCGTTCGGTGGGGCCATCTACGGGTTCGCCATGATCGGATCCGAGTCGACCTTTGCCGGAAACTCTGCTGAGGAGGGCGGTGCTGTGAGGTCGCTCGCGTACGGCATCTCCTTCGGCTCAACCTTCGTCGGCAACGATGCCACGGCCTACGGCGGCGCCATGGCGGTCGGGCTGCCGGAGAGCCTGGAGGGCTACGGCGGGATCATCAGCCTGAACTCGACGTTCGTCGAGAACACAGCCGTCGAGGTCGGCGGAGCACTCGTGGGCGAGTACGGACAGATCGCGCTGTCGACCTTCCTCGACAATGAGGCGGATGCCGACCTGATCATCGAGCGCAGCGATGCGATCTGGGTGTTCGACGACAACGAGGAGACGATGGAGGTCGGTGGCAACATCTTCGCCGGATCCGGCGTGACTGCGCAGCTCGGCTCCGCGTTCGACAACTCCTACGACGACCTCGGTGGCAATGTCTTCAGTACATCGGAAGAGGCCGAGTCGGCGCTGGGTACGCCGGATGCGACCACACTGTTCTCGCGTTCGATTGCCCAGATTTTCGGGGCCAACCCGGCGCTCGCCGACAACGGCGGGGCCACCGAGACCGTGGCGCTCATCGGTACGAGCCCGGCCATCAACGCTGTTCCTGCTGGCACAATCTCTGAGGCATCGGCATCGCTCGGTGCCGCCTTCGCACCCTTTGACTCGGCAGTTGAGCTCATGGCGGCTGTCGACTCCATCGACGTCGATCAGCGCAATGAGGCTCGCGAGGGCCTTGCCGACGCTGGCGCCTATGAGTTCGGTGAGCCCGAACTCGGCTCTGAGTTGGCCGACACCGGCGTGGCGACCGACGCCGGAGTGCTCGCGGGCTTCGCCGCACTGCTGCTCGGAATCGGAGCCTCGTTCGCGATCGGCACGCGCCGCATCTCGCGCTTGGGCCGCTGAGCCCCACCGCACAGGTCGTACGCCCCCGAACGACCTCGCGATAGACTCGGCCGCACAACCATCCTCACAAAGGAGTGCGGCGTGAGCCACAAGCGAGCCGTGTCACTGAGCGAGCTGCTCGACCAGCCGATTCAGGGCATCCAAACCCTCAAAGAAACCTTCGGCGACTGGGATGTCCACCCCAGCCAGCACGTCGACCCCGACCAGGTGCACGCCGTCCTGGGCGAGCTCGTCGGGCGCCTCGACGCAGACTTCCCCTACTTTCACCCGCAGTACGCCGGGCAGATGCTCAAGCCTCCGCACCCCGTCGCCGTCGCCGCCTACGTCGCGACGATGCAGCTGAACCCCAACAACCACTCGATCGACGCGAGCCGCGCGACTACGGCCATGGAGCACGAGGTGCTCGACCAGCTCGCCGCCATGTTCGGCTATGGCGACGACTACATGGGCCACCTCACCTGGAGCGGTACGACCGCCAACCTCGAGGCCCTGTGGGTGAGCCGCGAGATCGCGCCCGGCAAAGCGATCGCCCATTCGACGGATGCCCACTACACGCACTCTCGCATGGGCGAGGTGCTCGGCATCGACACCGTGGGTATCGCGACCGAGGCCGACGGACGCATGAGCCTCGACGCTCTCGAGCGCGAGCTCGCCACCGGCCGCATCGGCGTGGTCGTCGCGACCCTCGGCACGACCGGGCTCGGCGCTGTCGACCCGCTCGCGGAGATCATCCCTCTCGCGCGCCAGCACGGCGCTCGCGTGCACGTCGATACGGCCTACGGCGGGTTCTTCTCGATCATTGCCGACGAGCTCGACCCCGAAACCGCCCGGCACTTCCGAGCGATTGCGCAGGCAGACTCCGTCGTCGTCGACCCGCACAAGCACGGGTTGCAGCCCTACGGCTGCGGCGCGGTGCTCTTCAATGACCAGTCGATTCTGCGGTATTACCACCACGAGTCGCCCTACACCTACTTCGCGAGCACCGAGCGGCACTTCGGCGAGATTCAGCTCGAGTGCTCTCGAGCCGGAGCCAGTGCGGCGGCGCTGTGGGCGACGCTCAAGGTCTTTCCGCTCACCATGCAGGGGCTCGGTGCAATCGTGCTGCCCGGCTACCGAGCAGCTCAGACCTGGCACGGGCTCATCGCCGAGAGCGACATTCTGCAGCCCTACCAGCGGCCCGAACTCGACATCATCACCTACCTGCCGCGCGTGCAGCGCATGTCAGAGCTTGATCGGGTGAGCCACGCGATCTTCGAGATGGCTGCAGACACGACCCGACCGCAGCAGACGCATCTCGCCACGTATGTCGTGACGCCTGCTCAGCTGCAGGCGCGCGGCATCGAGCTCGAGAACGACGTTGAGCGGGCACGCATCATGCGCAGTGTGCTCATGAAACCCGAGCACGAGCCCCTCATCCCCGAGATGCATCACCACGTCTCGATGTGGTCGCGTCGCGCCTACGAGGCCGCGCACTGAGCATTGCCCCGCGGGGTCTACTCCGAACCCGGCACCAAGCGATCACGCACGGTGCTCGCCGGCCGCGGTTGCGTGATGATGAGCGGCATCGTGCCGGTGTGGGCGACCACTGAGGTCGGCGGTTCCGGAGTGAGCGGCAGGTCGTCGAGCGCTCCCGGCGACGAGACCCACTCGGCCGCAACGACGCTGGGTGCCGCGACGGCAGAGGTGCTCGGCGCGACTGACGGGCTCGTCGGCGCGTCACCCGCGACCTCGAACGACCAGCGCTCGAGGTCGGTGCCGAACAGCTTCTTGGCCGAACGGGGCTTCTCGCTCCACGCGACGAGTCGGTCGCGATAGTCGGCGAGCGTCTGCTGCGCTTGAAACGTGAAGCCTGACGAGTCGCGCTTCATCGATTCGAGCTCGTGCGAGGCCCATGTTGCGGCGAGCGCTGAACCCGTGATCGGCAGCAGTCTGATGCGCGTCTCGCTCTCGGCGGCAAGGTGCTCGAGTTGCGCGCGCTCGACCTCGGTGAGGTCGTGCCACCGAGCAGACTTGCGCCCCGCGAGCATGAAGCCGCTGATAGCGGCGGCGAGAGCATCCTGTCGGTGCAGGGCGAGGAGGCGACGCGTCGCCCCCCGACCAATGAGCGCCGCCACGATGCCCGCCGTCAGAATTGCGACCGCGGGTATGACCGCGCCAGAGAGCACGCGCCAGCCGTCGTCAGACGCGAGCCATGCCCAAAAATCGTTCCCCCATGTCATGGAGGGCAGAGTACCCCTCGTTCGAGGGTGGTACCTATTTTTCGTTGACCGGTTGCCTGTGAGTGATCGTCGTGATAGAGCCTGTATCGAGCGCGAGGTCTGCGTCGATCACTTTTCCGGCGCGGGCGGTCTGGGCCAGGATGATGCCCGCGAGCACGATGCCGGCGCCGATGATCTGCACGAGGTCGAGCGCTTCGCCGAGCCACAGCCACGCGACTGCGAAGGCGAACACGACCTCGCTCGACGCGACGATTCCCGCCGCAGTGGCGGGCAGGTGCCGAAGCGCGGCAAGGCTCAGCAAGAACGGTGCGAACGACCCCATCACGACGTTCCACGCGAGGGGCAGCACCATCGGCACCTCGAAGACGGCACCTGCGCCGCCGATGTCGACCGGGGTGATGAAGATGGCGGGCGTGAGCTCCCACCAGCCGCTCACGAACGACCAGAACACCGCGGCGATCGACATGGTCCAGAACGAGACCGCGAGCGGTGAGATGCGGGCAACCTGTCGTTCGCCCACGAGAAAATAGAGCGCGAGGCAGACTGCTGCGGCGAGCGCGAGAACGACACCGAGGGCGTCGAGCGTGCTCGCCCACACTTGGGCCACGACCGCGAGCCCGACGAGCACGAGGCCGATGGCAACCCACAAGCGGGCTTTGACCTGCTCGTGCAAGATGAAATAGGCCACGAGCGCCACCATGAGTACGGCGGTGTACTCGAGCAAGAGCGCGATGCCGACAGGGAGCAGCTGCACGGCGGCGGCATAGGTCGCCTGCAACAGCGCGACGCCGACCACGCCCAGCACGATCATGACGAGCCACTGGCTGCGGGGCAGGCGGAACGCGCGACGATCGAGCACGAGCAGCACCAGCCCGGCGATGATGGCCGTGCCGACGAGCCGGAACTCCGTCACCTGCGCGGGGCTGAGGCCTGCCTCCATCGTGAGCTTGGTAACCGAGCCGTTGGCCCCGAAGAGCACCGCCGCGAGCAGCGCGTAGACGTATCCCACCGACGTGCTAGCGAGAACCGGTGCCGTGCACCGCGTGCGGTTCGATGGCGGCGAGCTCGTCGTCGGTCAGCGGGGCGCCCGCGAGCGCATCAAGGCTGTTGTCGAGCTGGCGCACGCTGCTGGCACCGATGAGCGCGCTCGTGACCTGCGGGTGCCGCAGCACCCACAGCAGCGCGAGCTGGGCGAGTGATTGCCCGCGAGCGTCGGCGATGGCGTTGAGCGCGCGCGCCCGGCCGAGGTAGGTCTCGTCGATGTTTTCCTCGCTGATCCAGCGGCCTTCTGCTGCGCGTGAGTCGGCGGGTATGCCATCGAGATACTTCGCGGTGAGCAGCCCCTGGGCGAGCGGTGAGAACACGATGCTGCCGAGATCGAGCTCGGCGAGAGCATCCAGCAAGCCGTCTTCGATCGTGCGGTCGAACATGCTGTAGCGCGGTTGGTGGATGAGCAGGGGCACGCCCAGTTCGCCGAGAATGCGGTGAGCCTCGCGCGTCTGCTCAGGGGTGTAGTTCGAGATGCCGGCGTACAGGGCCTTACCGCTCGTGACCGCGGTCGCCAAGGCGCCCATGGTCTCTTCCAGCGGAGTTTCGGGGTCGGGGCGGTGGCTGTAGAAGATGTCGACGTAGTCAGAGCCCAGGCGCTTCAGGCTCGCATCGTGCGAGTTCACCAGGTACTTGCGAGAGCCCCACTCGCCGTAGG
>JBBQKE010000046.1:0-8790 GCA_038326585.1 Actinomycetales bacterium
TCTGGGGCGTGCGTTCCGTGACTGGCAGTTCCTGAGCACCGTTGTGCTCGTCAACTTTGTGCTCGTCCCGATCGTCGTGTTCGGCCTCTCTCGCTTCGTGATGGATGACCAAGGGCTTTTCGTCCGCGAAGAGCTCACGCGGCAGATCGAACTCGAACCCTTCGTCGAGGCGTTCGTCATCGTGATCGTCCTACCGCTCATCGGGGCGGCCATCGTGCAGGCCTTGGCCCGTCGATTCTCTGTGGGCCGTCGCATCGAGGCGGTGATTTTCAGCGGCGCCACTCGAAAATCTCTCGTCGTGCTCCCGCTCGCTCGCGCGCTTCCTGCCGAGCTCTCCATCGCTCCGCTGGCCGTCGTGACCCAAACGCTCGTCGAACTTGCCGCCATGGTCGTGTTCGTGCGACTGGTGCCCGCACTCGTTCCTGGGTCTGAATCTCGAGACAGTCAACGCGAGGCCCGGTAGCGAGGCCGGGCCCATGGCCTTAGTCGCTGGTGTCAAGGGGGCCGAGTTCACCGGGTGGGTGACTACGCTCGACGCACATGAAGGCATCTCGCGCCGCACTCGCAGCCGCACTGCTCGCACCGGCACTCGCCTGGGCGGCGGCGCACGCGTCGTCGCCGGAGGTACGGAGGTGGCGACCCGGCGCTGGAGATCGCGCACAGGTGGCCGATCTCGGAGTGCGCATGCACGGCACAGGCGATGTCGTCGTCGTGCTCCTCTCTGGTCTCGCATCCAGCGAGCGGCTCTGGGGTGGGGCATATGACGTGCTCGGCCAGCATGCGCGCGTGGTGGCCATCGACCCCATCGGATTCGGTGCCTCCATGGAGAGCCCGGCGTTGCTACGCCCCATCGACGCCGACGCGCACGTCGACGCCGTCATTGCCGTGCTGCGGGAGCTCAACCTGCACTCGATGCCCGCGGTCATTGTGGGTCACTCGATGGGGGCATCTCTGGCGTTGCGAGTGGCTGCGCGGCACGCCCCGACGCACGCCGTCGTGGCCTTCGACGCGCCCCTCTACCTCACGGATGACGAGGCCGATGAGCGCGTACGCCACATGGGCTGGTTCGAGGCCCTGCTCTCGCAGGGTCCGGTCGCCGAGCGCGTGTGCCTCTGGATGTGTGAGAACCGTCAGGCTGCACGGGGCCTCGCCATTGCGATCAGCCCGCGCCTACCGGTCGCCGTCGCGCGCGACACCATGGAGCACACCTGGCGCGGCTACATCACCGCGTTCGACTCGATTGTCAAGGATGCGGGCTGGGCGGATGCCCTCCGCACGATTACTGCGCGCGACGTGCCCATCTGGCTCGTCGACGGCGCTGACGACCCCGTTCCAGTGCCCGGGCGCGCCGACGAGTTGGCCGATACTCATCCCCGGGTCACAGCGTTCAGTCTGCCGGGCGGACACCGGCTGCCGCTGAGCGACCCGGTGGGATGCGCGTCGGTCGTGCTCGCAGTTCTCAACCAAGACGCAGGAAGCGCTCGCAAGGTGTGAAACAATACCCCCTGGAGGTATGTGGAATGCTTGAGCGCCTGGCGTACTTGCTGCTGATCTCAGCGCTCGCGATCGTGGGCATCGCCATGAGCTCGCACAGCGCGACGCCCACTGTTCACGCGTCGACAGCTCCGGTCTCGATGACCGCGAATGTGCTGGATGTCGAGCACGGGCACCCCTCGCCGTTCGCCTCTCACGTCGACTCGGAGCCACCAGGCGTACCCGGGTCTGCATGCGTCGACTGCGCGGGCGATCACTCCAGCCTGCTGATGGCGTGCGCATTCCTCGCGCTGCTCTTGGTTGTCAGCGTCGCGCTCCCCGCGCTTGCGATGCGTTTCGGAGTGCTGGCTCCGGGACTGTCGAGACTCGACGACATCCCGCGTCGTGTCGCCGCTGCGCGCCCGCCGGATCTCGCAGAACTCTGCATCAGTCGTCAGTGATCAGTCGCCCGATGACGGCGTTGCTCCCGTCATCACCGCGACCGAACGACCACTACTGACGAAAGAAGAAGAACCATGAAGAAGACACTAGGTATGCGCGCGCTCGCGACGAGTGCGTTCGCCCTCATCACCGTGATGGGGCTTGCTGCATGCTCTACTGCTGCAGAACCTTCCGAAGACTCGGGCGCGAACATGGCCGACGTCATGTTCGTCCAGATGATGATTCCGCACCACGAGGGGGCCATCGAGATGAGCGACCTGCTGCTTGCAAAGTCGGGAGTTGATGCCGAAGTCGTCGAACTTGCGGAGCAGATCAAGACAGCGCAAGGCCCCGAGATCGAGCAAATGGAGGCATGGCTCGACGACTGGGGCATGCCGCAGATGGGCGGTATGGACCATGGCGGCATGGACGGCATGACCGAAGACGACCTGGAGGCGCTAGGGGATGCGACCGGCCCCGAGGCCGCATCGCTGTTCCTTGAACAGATGATCGTGCACCATGAAGGCGCGATCGAGATGGCCGAAGAGGTGCTCGACGACGGCGCACACCCAGGGGTGCGGGAGCTCGCGGAGAACATCATCGCCAGCCAGGCTGCGGAGATCGAGCAGATGCGCTCGATGCTCGACTCCTGATGCGGCGATCAGGCGCGGCGGCCGTTGGTGCGGCCGCCGCCCTCTGCGTCGTCCTCGCCGGCTGCACCTCGTCAGCATCGGAACCTCCGATCGGCGTGACGCATGTGCACGCTGTTGATCTCGACGATGAACGCGGCGCGGTCTACGTGGCAACGCACGAGGGAATCCTTCGTGTCGCGGTCGCCGTCACCGAGCCTGGAGCAAGCGCAGACGCCGTCGCAGAGGCTGGCTCGGTCGAACGTCTCGGAGACTGGATGGGCGATGCCATGGGGATGGCGAGGCTCAATGACACGATCTACATTTCCGGCCATCCGGCGCCCGGCGCGAACTCGCCCGCGAACATCGGTGTGTACCAAGCCGATGTTCTTGGCCAAGAGTTCGTCCCATTGTCGCTGGAAGGCGAGGTGGACTTCCACAGCATGACCGTGATGCAAGGTTCCGGTGCGAGCTCGGCTCTCGCCGGAATCGACTCGGTCAGTGGGCGGGTGATTGTCAGCCGAGATGGTGGGGGAACGTGGACTGCGGGCGCCGCGATCGGTGGGCGCTCCGTGAGCTGGGATGGTGAAGCTGAGCGGTTGTATGCGACGACCGAGCAGGGTCTCCAGGTCAGCACTGACGACGGCGCAACTTTCACGGAGGTCGACGCCGCTCCATTCTTGTTTCTGATTGCGTCGAGTCCGGTCGGGACTTCATCGGAACCGTTCTTGGCGGGAGTCGATATTGAGGGGTATGTGCACACCAGCACCGATGGTGAGACCTGGGTCTCAGGGGGACTAGCTCCAGCCCTCACCGAGGCCGTGTCCGTGGGCAGCACAGGGTCTCTCGTAGCGGCCGGAGTCGACGGCGTGCATCGATCTGACGATCGTGGTGCCAGCTGGACGGTGATCGCACAGTTCTAGGCGGCCAGGGGTGGGGCGGCATGCCGTGACCCCCGTTTGGGGGGCACGATAACACCGCGTGAGGGGTGCGTAAAGGGGGTGACTCGAGAACCCAGGTCGGATGACACTGGAGAAGCAATGCCACATCGTCCATACCAAAAGAAGGCTTTCTCACATGTCACGTCTTAACCGCAAGCGCACCCTTTCTGTTTCTCTCGTCGTCGGCTTGGGCATCGCAGCCCTCGGTGCCGGCCCCGCAACCGCTGCGGGCTCCGACAGCGCGCCCGACAGGGTCAGCAAGTCGCAGGGTGCCGAGGTGTATCAAGTCGACCTCAACGAGTTGAACGGCTCCGGAGTCGACGGCAAGATCGTGCTCATCCTCAAGGGTGACACCCTCAAAGTGAAGATCCAGGCCCGCGGACTCGTACCGAACGCACTGCACCCGCAGCACATCCACGGGCTCGAGGGCAGCACCAACGCCACCTGCCCGCCTCCCGCCGCCGCCGGTGCCGATGGCGTGCTCACCCTGGTTGACGGCCTGCCCTTCTATGGCCCCGTCTTGTTGTCTCTTCTGCCGTTCCCGATGGCGGAGAACGGCACGATCAACTACCACCAGACGTTCACCGTCGACGGTGACCTGCTCGACCTCTCTGACGAAGCGATCGTGCTGCACGGCGGCTTTGTCGACGGCGAGTACGTCGCGACGTTGCCGGTCGCGTGCGGTGAGATCAACTAGCATTTCGTCTTTCAGAGCCGCCCCGTGCCGAATCCAGTCGCGGGGCGGCTCTGGCGTATGGGAGCCATAGCGCAGAGCGCAGGTGGTGTCCACCCCCTCCCGCTCGACGAGCAACCCGCCTAACGTGGCGCGTCGACACGCTGAGTCAGCGTGCGCTTTGAGAGGAGCATCCATGTCGACCGACAACAAGGCCTCGAACGCCGTTCATCACACCGACAACGAAGCCGACCGGCACGACGACCATGACTCTGAGAAGGGCTCGTCGGCGAAGCAGTACTGGCGCTTCGCGGCCATGGTGCTCACGGGCGCGGTCGTGATGTACGCCACCATGTACGCGGGCACCTGGGAGTGGAGCCACGTGCGCTTCAGCGAGAGCCGCGTGTTCATGGCACTGACCATGGCCGGCACCATGGGCCTCGTCATGCTCGCGTTCATGCTGTACATGTATCGCAGCACACGTGGCAACATCGCGGTCGTGCTGGTCAGCCTGCTCGCTTTGGGCGGCGGTATCGCGCTCGACCGCAGCCAAGCGACCGTCGACGGTTCCGACTTCATGAGCGGCATGATTCCGCACCACTCATTGGCGATCACGCGATCAGAGCGCGCCAACATCACCGACGTGCGCGTCTGCGAGCTCGCGAAAGAGATCAGCGAAGCCCAGCGACGCGAAATTCTCGAGATGGAGTGGCTCATCGACGACATCGCCACCAACGGCGAGGCTACGACGGCCGCCGAAGCGGATGCTCGCGCTGTGCCCGATTTCGACCGACCCGCCCTGCGCGAGTGCGAAAACTAGAGGCGCCAAGCCCTCACGGCGACAGCAGGTCGATGAGTTGGGCTTTCGTATGGCGCGAGTAACCCGTGTGGCCAGCCTTCTGAGCGCGCTGCTTCAGTTGTGCCACCGTGAGCGACGAGAGATCGGTCGTCGACGCGGCTGGAGCGGCTGACGAAGCCGTCTTAGTGGCGGCTTTCTGGGGCGCGGGCTTCGTCGTCGCCCGCGTCGCCGGCGTCACCTGCGTCGAGGGGGTCGCCTTGCTGCCAGAGGGCTTGGCTGCGGAGTTGCGACTGTTCGGGATTCTGCCGATCGCGGTCGCGATGTTGGCGACTGCGGCAATGGCTCGGCCGACGACCTCGCCGGGGTGGCGCTTGATCGACTTCTTCGACGCCGAAGACGCCTTCTTCGCTTCATCCGCGAGGTTCCGGAGTTTCTTCGCGGCTTCCTTGGGCAGTGTCTTCGCGAGCTTCTTTGCGTTTTTAGCGGAATCGGCTGCGGCGTTGAGTGCCGCTTGCATTGCCGAAACGTTCTTGGTCGTCTTCGCCATGATGTCTCCTCGTCCTGGGTTCGGGTGCGCCGCTTCCAGCGCGTCCTCAGGGCCGCCTACATTACCGGCGTGCGCTGTGCGCACGGGCACAACCATGGTTCAGTCTTTGCGTCGTGCCCCACAGACCGCCACGCCGTCAATGCTTTTCGACGACCTCGCCTCGAGCGCTACCGCAGTCGCCAGGGCGCCACGACGTGGATCAGCGGCAGGGCTGAGGCTGCGAGAAGCACCCAGCTGAGCACCTCGTCGCTCGGGCGCAGCAGCACGCCGCCGATGAGCAGCGCCGCGAAGAGGATCGCCGAGGTGGTGCGGCGCTGACTCGCGTCGAGCACGCGCAGGCGCTGCTCGACCTCGGGGCTGCGCACGGCGAGCTCGCCACGGTCGATGCGGGTGGCGAGAGCATCCACTCGCTGGGGCAATCGGGCGAGGGCCGAGACAATCGCCAAGGCCTCGCGCCCGACCGAGCGGGCTGTGGATACTCCGCCGCCGTTGAGCAGGGTGCGGGCGAAGGGGTCGACGGCATCCCACATGTTGAAGTCGCGGTTGAGCGCGCTCGTGACGCCCGAGATGAGCGAGATGGTGCGCACGAGCAGCAGGAAGCTCTCGGGCAGCTGGAACGGCAGCGTGCGCACGAGCTCGCTGAACTGCAGGGCGAAATCTTGCAGCTCACGCGGATCGATGCGGGTGAGCTCGGCGACACCCATGCCGCCGAAGCGATCGAAGAGGGCCGTGATCGCGCGCTCAAGCTCGACGGTGTCGGCCGAGGGCAGAAGTACTCCCAGACGTTGGGTCGCGACGACCCAGCCGCGGGCATCTCGCGAGGCGACGGCGAAGATGAACTGCTGCAGGCCGCTCTTGAGCTCATCGGTGATCTCGCCCATCATGCCGAAATCGATGTAGGTGAGGGCGAAGCCGTGCTCGGTGTCGGGCGTCACGAAGATGTTGCCGGGGTGCGGGTCGGCGTGGAAGAAGCCGGCGACGAAGATCTGCTCGAACGTCGCGCGCGCGAGCTCGGCGGCGACGGCGTTGGGGTCGATGCCGGCTGCCAGCAACGCATCCACATCGGTGATCTTGATGGCGGTGACGTCGCTCAGGGTCAGCACGCGGCGCGCGCTGCGCTCCCACACCACGACGGGCGTGCGCACGCGCGGGTCATCGGCGAAGTCGCCGGCGAACCGCTCTACGTTGATCGCCTCGTGAACGTAGTCGATCTCTTCGAGGCTCGTCGTCGCGAACTCTTCGACGAGCGCTGGGGCGTCGGCGCGGCGATTGATGAGCTTGACGCGCGACGCCCAGCGGCCAACGCGACGCAGCGCGGCGAGGTCGACCTCGACGATCTGCTCGATGCCCGGGCGCAGAACCTTGATGACGACGTGCTCGAAGCCTTCGTCGGCGGCGAGGCCGGGTGAGAGCTGTGCTCGGTGAGCCTGGCCCAACGATGCGGCGGCGATCGGCTCGGGCTCGACGTGCGCGAAGGCGCGGTCGAGGGGCATGCCCAGTTCACGTTCGAGCTGCTCGACGATGCGGGTGAAGTCTTCGGCCGCGACTTCGTCTTGCAGCCCCTCGAGCTCGCGCGTGATCTCAGGGGGCAGGATGTCGAGGCGCGACGACATGAACTGCCCGACCTTGATCATGAGCCCGCCGAGGTCGACGGCGAGGTCGTGGAAGCGTCGCGCGAGTTTCTGCAGGCGACGAATGCGCCCCCTCGCCGCGAAACGCGCCAGCCCGAAGCGCGGCAGTACGAGCTCGAACCACCAAGCCTGCGCGAAAGCGCGCGCCGCGAAGCGCATGATGCGGCGGTAGCGAGCTTTCAGCGCCGGGTCGTTCGTGGGCGCGCGAAGAGCGGCCTCGTGCGGCACGACTCAGTCTTCAGCGAGGATGGCGTAGAGCGACTTGCGCGTCTGGTCGAGCAAGGCGGCGGCGCGCTCTTGCTGCTCGCGCGTGCCGCTCTGCGTGACCTGCGCAGCGGCCTGGGCAAGTTTGGCGCCTGCTCGCGGTACCGCCGAGGTGCGCTCGCTCCAGTGGTCGTTGAATCGGCCGCTCATGCGGTCGCTCCAGTCGGAGACGTTCCACGAGTCGCGGGCCGACTCGTGAGCGTCTGACGCGTGTGCGTGAGCTTCTGCGGCGGCCGAAGCGGCTTCGCGCCCCGCATCAGTGAGGGCGTAGACCGTGCGCTCGCCGTCGTGCTGCGTGGTGATGAGTCCTTCATCGGTGAGCTGCTGCAGCATCGGGTAGACCTCGCTCGCGGCGGGCATCCAGGTGCCCCCACTGCCCGCGGTGATGGCCTGCATGACCTGGTGGCCGTTCTTCGCCTCGTGCTGCAGCGCGGTGAGAATCGCCGTGCGCAGGTTGCCGTGGCTCGAACCCTGCGAGCGCGAACCACTGCGCGGCGTGAAGGCGTCTCTGAGGTTCTCGACGGCCTCTCTGAGGTCGAAGCCGGCGGAGGACGAGCTGCGCATGACGATTCCCTTCAAGCAGTGGCGGGAGAGCGTCGGATGGCGTCCTTTCCGCACGCTCAGAGTAGGACTATCACCTGGATGCCCGCCGACGGGTCTCTCGGTGCAGGCTGACGGTTCTCTGGGCTGTTCTGCTCTGTCAGGACTTCGCCGCGACCGTCTTCGAGTCGGCCAGTTTGCCCCGCAAGAACAGCAGCGGCAGCAGCCATCCGCCGAGCGCCGTGATCAGCCAGACGATGACGCTTGCGAGCACCCAGGTGTCGATTCCGTTCAGCGAGATACCGCCAGGGAATAGGCTCGCGAGCAGCAGCGCAACGAACGTCGAGACGAGCCCGATGCCCCCAGAGCAGCGGGCGCATACTTGCGCGCCATGTTCACGATGAAGGGGGTCAGGATGCGTTGCGCGAGCGCGAACACCGCGACAGCAATGATGAATCCCGAGAGCGTGAGCGTGAACCCGGGAAGGATCCACGAGGCGACGAGCAGGGCGAGCGCGGCCGTGCCGACGTAGATCGCCAAGCGGATGAGAAAGCGGATCATGAGCGGCTCCTTTCGTCGAATCGTCGCGGTGGGGCTCACGCTATACCCGAGAGGCCTTCAGTTGTGCTACGTTTCGAGCAGTTGCCCCAGACCCTGGCAGCGGTCCGTCCGCCCATTGTCGTTCTGAGGACAACATGATGACCTCTTCTGCCGCCGCTCTACCCAGCGAATCGGTGACGACTGCTGTGCCTGGTCGCGTCGCTACTGAGCGCGATCTTGTGCGACCCGAGGCCGGTCGCCGCGTGCTTGCCACGTTGCGACTGGCCACGGGATTCATCTTTCTGTGGGCCT
>JBBQKE010000047.1:0-8781 GCA_038326585.1 Actinomycetales bacterium
GTTAACGACATTCGATAGTATCGATCAACGATAAGGATGCTCGTGGACCCGTTCAGCCTCGTCTTACTTTCCGTGCTCGGGTTCGCTGTGCTGCTCATCGCCGGGATTGGCCGCAGAACGAACCCCGAACGAGTTCGACAACCCGTGTTGCCACGCCTCGTCGCGGCGACAGCGCTCCTGATCGCATTCTTGTCGGCTGTCTCCGCGGTCGTGAGCGTCGTGCTGACACTTGTGGGCGACACCGTGACGCTCATCGTGCCAGTTATTTCGAGCATCGAGTTGGTCCCTGCAGACCTGAGGGATTCAGACTCGAGCGTCGTTAGCGGAGCCACCCAGCAGAGCCTTGTGACGCTCACCGTGGCCGGCTTGGATATGACGACGCGGATCCTCGTCGCGTTCCAGATCGTCACTCAGGCTGCGGTGTACGTGACCGTGCTCGTCATGGTCGCGCGGCTCGCACAACAGTCCATCGCTGCCGAGCCGTTCACCCCCACCCTGCGCCGACTGCTCATCGTGGGTGGCGCAGCGCTCGCCGTTGGAGCGACGATCACCCAGATCGCTGGCACCGTGGCTGGAGCGCTGGCTCACGAGCAGCTGTTCTTCATCCGAACCGGTGCTCTCGAGGGCTCTGTTAACGTGGCCCCCGCATGGTCGTTCGACCTGGTTCCGATCGGCGTGGGGCTCGCACTCATCGTGGTGGCCGGTCTCATCCGCAGCGGCGAGCGCCTGCAGCGCGACACCGCCGGGCTGGTCTGATGAGCCCGGCGGTCTCAGAAGATGAGCAGTCGGGCATCCACTGCCGCCTCGATGAGCTGCTCGAGCGACGGGGCATGACGCTCACGCGGTTGAGCGAGCTCGTCAGCGTGAGCATCGTCAACCTGTCGGTGCTCAAGAACGACAGGGCTAGGGCGATCAGGTTTTCGACCCTGCGCGCGATCTGCGAGGCGCTCGACTGCGAGGTCGGCGAACTGCTCGTCGTCGACGAACCCTGACCGCGCACCCGTGTTCGTAATTCAGGCTGAGGTGACACAAATGATCAGTTCATCGACCTCTCGTGTCACCTCAGCCTGAGTTGCGAACAGAAGCCGACGTAGGGTGGTTGGGTGAGCAACCTTGAGGTCGAGCCGGCCGAGCTGGTCTGCGACGACGGGCCTGTGGCGAGCATCCAGGTGCTCGAACCGCGCGAAGTGCCACTCGGCGGGCCGCGCGCGATGACCGTGCACCGCACCCTGCCGCAACGGGCTCGCAGCCTCATCGGAGCCTGGTGCTTCGTCGACCACTACGGGCCCGACGACGTCGCCGAGACGGGCGGCATGAGCGTGCCGCCGCATCCGCACACGGGGCTGCAGACCGTCAGCTGGCTCTTCGAGGGCGAGGTCGAACACCGCGACTCTACTGGCGCGCACGCGATGGTGCGCCCAGGCGAGGTCAACCTCATGACCGCGGGCCGGGGCATTCAGCACTCAGAAGTCTCGACGCCCGAGACCCGCCGCCTGCACGGCGCGCAGCTCTGGGTGGCCCTGCCCGATCGCGACCGCGATGTCGCACCGTTCTTCGAGCACGCAGAGCCCGCGCCGTTCACAGTGGGCGCCGCGACTCTGCGGGTCTTCGTTGGCGAACTGGCCGACTCACCCCCGAGCCCCGTGCGCACCTTCTCCGGGCTCGTCGGCGCGCAACTCGACCTGCCGGCCGGCGAGAGCGTCGAGCTGCCCGTCGACCCGCTTTTTGAACACGGACTCCTCGTGGATGCTGGCACCGCGTTGCTCGACGACTCTGCCGCACGTGCCGGAACCCTGGTGCCGCGCGATCATCTCGGCTATCGCGGCCCCGGCAGCGGAACCCTGCGCATCACGGCGGGCGACGCCCCGCTGCGGGCGCTGCTGCTGGGCGGCGAGCCGCTCGGCGAGCCCATCGTCATGTGGTGGAACTTCATCGGCCGCAGCCACGACGACATCGTCGCGTCGCGAGCGCAGTGGCAGGCCGAGGTCATCGACGGTGCCGACCCCGACGGTCGGTTCGGGCAGGTCGCCGGGTGGGAAGGGCGGGCGCTGCCCGCACCTGAGCTGCCGACCGTGCGACTCAAGCCGCGCGACTGAGCTCAGCAGCTAGGCGTCGACGTCGCCCTTCTCGAGGGCGGCCGGCAGGCGGCGGTCTTCGGGCAGCGCGAGCGTGTGCCACGAAAACTGCTCGGCAAGACGTTCGCAGGCCTGCACGGCGCGCACGCTGTTGCCCTGCTCATCGAGCAGTGGGCTGTAGAGGCCGAGCCCGAACTGGGCGGGGCTCGCGGTGAGGATTCCGCCTGCGACACCACTCTTGGCCGGGCTGCCGACGCGCAGCATCCACTCGCCCGAGGCGTCGTACATGCCGCACGTCACCATGATGGTGAGCACGTGCCGGGCGACCTCGGTCGAGAACACGCGGTCGCCGCTGATCGGGTTGCGGCCTCCCGCGGCGAGCGTCGCGGCCATGACGGCGAGATCACCCGCGGTGACGAGAACGGCGCACTGCTTCAGGTACACCTCGAGGGTCTCTTCGACATCAGCGGTGAGCGAGCCGGCGCTGCTCATGAAGTAGCCGAGAGCCCGGTTGCGATCGGCCGTCGCGAGCTCTTGCTCGTACACGTTCTCGTCGACCTCGAGCTCGCGCCCCGCGCACGCCGAGAGAACGCCGAGGATGCGGTCGAAGCGCTCGCTCGCCGAGTCGGCCTTTACGAGCGAGCAGGTCACGATCGCACCCGCGTTGATCATCGGATTGTCGGGGCGACCGGTGCCCTCTTCGAGGCTGACGGCGTTGAACGATTCGCCGCTCGGCTCGACGCCGACATGCTTCAGCACGCCGTCGAGGCCGCGGTCGACGAGGGCGAGCGCAAGGGTGAAGCACTTCGAAATCGACTGCACGGTGAACGGCAGGTTGTGGTCGCCCGCGGCGGCGAAGCCCCCATCGGGGGTGCAGACCGCGAGCCCGAAACGGTCGGGGTCGACCTCGGCCAACGGGGGAATGTAGTCGGGTAGTTCGCCGTCATCGACCGAGATCAGCTCGTCGTGCACCGTCTGCAGAGCGTCGGTGACAGACGCAGGCAGTTCGTGCTTCATCGGAACTACTCGTGCGGGTCGGCGCCGAGCTTCTCGAGTCGAGCGCGCTCTTCGGCCTCGATCTGCGAGTAGGTCTGACGCTCAGCACGGTCGGCGCGGATGATTGCGCGCATGGCGAACCAGAAGATGAGTCCGAGCAGGATCGTCGGGGTCACCGAGAAGATCGCGTTGCCCCAGAAGTCTTCAGGCATGAGCACCACAATACGGCGACGCGACTGCGTGTGCGTCGAGTGCGGGCATCGGCGGCCTATTCGGTGCGGCGGCGCTGCAGCAGTGCAAGCACGAGCACGACGAGCGCGAGGATCGCCGCGGCCCCCACGACGACCGGTGCGAGCAGCTGCACGTCGGCAAGCGGCCCGAGCGCTGCATCCGTCGACATCGACTCGTCATCGAGCGACTCGGTGGGCAGTTGGGGGCCGTCAAGCGACTCGTCGAGGTTTGACGCGTTGCGCACGGTGACATCGCCGACCGCAGTCGACATGCGACCATCACCCACGGTCACGATCACGCAGTACATGCCGTCAGCGACGGCGGCACTCGGGATGCTCGCCGCGAAGCCCCCGGACGCGGCGACCACGGCGGGCCGCTCGAGCACGGCAGCCCCGCAGTCACCGAACGTCTGCGGCGCGAGGGCCACGGCGATCTCAGAAACCCCGTCACCCCCGGCGGTGCCGACGACCTCGAAAGTGCCGGCGACGGTGGCTCCCGAGAGAGGAGAGGTGATGCGCAACGACTGCGCGGCGAGACTCGGGCTGGCGACGAGGAGGCCGGCGAGCGCGAACACGGGAACCAGGGCGACAAGCGCGCGGGGTCGGTGAGACAGCATGGGGGGTGCCGTTCGGGTCAGGCGATCAGCTCCGATGCATGGGGGGGTCGTCGGAGTCGTAGAGCGGGTGCCCTCAGGCTAGAGCCGCCAGAGCATCATCCGCAGGCCCCCCTTAGGGGGATAGACAACGAGAGAGTCTCAGGCTTTGGCGAGAATGCCGAAGATTCCCGAGAGCAACAGATAGGCCCCGATACCGCCGACGACGAGCCAAAGCGCCAGTCGATTCATGCTCGGGCCAGACTTTTTCTGGTCGTCACCGGGCAGCTTGAGCGGATCTTCGCGATCGAACACCATGCCGCGACCCTACTTCACCAGCGGGAAGAGAATGGTCTCGCGAATGCCGAGGCCGGTCAGAGCCATGAGCAGGCGATCGATGCCCATGCCCATACCGCCGCTCGGCGGCATGCCGTGCTCGAGCGCGGTCAAGAATGCCTCATCGAGGTGCATGGCCTCGAGGTCGCCGCCGGCAGCGAGCGCCGCCTGTGCGACGAACCGCTCACGCTGCACGACGGGGTCGACGAGCTCTGAGTAGGCCGTCGCGAGCTCGAAGCCGCGCACATACAGATCCCACTTCTCGACCACGCCCGGGATAGACCGGTGCTCGCGCACGAGCGGGCTCGTGTCGACCGGGAAGTCCATGACAAACGTCGGGCGCACGAGGTCGCCCTTCACGAAGTGCTCCCATAGCTCTTCGACGTATTTGCCGGGCAACGGATGCTCGATCTCGATGTCGACCGCATCCGCGAGTTTCTTCAGCTCGCCCATGGGAGTCTGCGGCGTGATCTCGACGCCCGAGGCACCGCTCAGGCTCGTGTACATGCTCAGGCGATCCCACTCGCCGCCCAGGTCGTATTCGGTGCCGTCGGCCCACGTCACGACGTGCGAGCCCGACACGGCGAGCGCCGCGTTCTGAATCATCTCTTGCGTCAGGTCGGCCATCTGGTGGTAGTCGCCGTAGGCCTGGTAGGCCTCGAGCATCGCGAACTCGGGGCTGTGCGTCGAGTCAGCGCCTTCGTTGCGAAAGTTGCGGTTGATCTCGTAGACCCGCTCGATGCCGCCGACGACGGCGCGCTTGAGAAACAGCTCGGGCGCGATGCGCAGAAACAGCTCGGTGTCGAAGGCGTTCGAGTGCGTGACGAAGGGGCGCGCGGATGCTCCACCGTGCATCGTCTGCAGCATCGGCGTCTCGACCTCGAGGTAGCCGTGGCTCGTGAAGGTGCTGCGCAGACTGGCGACGGCCGCGGCGCGGGCGCGCACGGTGACCCGTGCCTGCTCGCGCACGATGAGGTCGAGGTAGCGCTGGCGCACGCGCGTTTCGTCGTTCAACTCGCTGTGCAGATTCGGTAGCGGAAGAATCGCCTTCGCGGCGATGGCCCAGCTCGACACCATGACGCTGAGCTCGCCCCGCTTGCTCGTGATGACCTCGCCGTCGACGAACACGTGGTCGCCGAGGTCGACGAACTCCTTCCAGCGATCGAGCGACGTCTCGCCCACTTCGGCGAGACTCACCATCACCTGCAGACGGCTGCCCTCGCCCGACTGCAGAGTCGCGAAGCAGAGCTTGCCGGTATTGCGGCTGAAGACGACGCGTCCGGCGAGAGCGACCCGCTCACCCGTGGTGGTGTCGACATCGAGGTCGGGGAACCGCTCGCGAACATCCGCAATCGTCGTCGTCACCTCGAGGCCGACCGCATAGGGGTCGATGCCGGCATCGAGCATGCGCTGCCGCTTGTCGAGGCGCACCTGCTTCTGCTCGGCGATCTCGTCGACCGTCGGTTCAGTGATCGTCGGCTCGGCGGGTTGCTCGGCAGGTGTCTCGCTCATCAGGCTCCTCGGTTCAGCGTTTCAGCCTACGTGCAGCAGCTCGGTATCGATGAGCCGGGTGTCGCCGACCCTCGCGGCGATGAGCGCTCGCGCCGGGCCGCTGTGGTCGTCGTCGACGGGCTGGAAGGTGTCGGGTCGCACTACGGCGAAGTAGTCGAGCTCGACGCCGTCGGCACCCATGATCACGCCCTGCGCCGCCGCGATCACCGCGTCGAGCCCGCGGTCAGCGGCCGACTGCGCCGCCTCGAGCGCATCGGGAATCGCCCGCGCCGCCCGACGTTGCCGTTCGCCCAGAAACTGGTTGCGGCTCGAGAGCGCGAGCCCGTCGTCGGCGCGCACGGTCTCGACCACTTCGATGCTCGTGCGAATGTCGAGGTCGCGCACCATGCGCTGCACGAGGTAGACCTGCTGAGCATCTTTTTCGCCGAACACCGCGTGCTGCGGCTGCACGATGCCGAGCAGCTTGGCGACCACGGTGAGCATGCCGTCGAAGTGCCCCGGGCGCGATCGGCCCTCGAAGCGCTCGCCGACCGGGCCCGCCGCGACGCGAACCTGAACCGCGCCCGAGGGGTACATCTCGTCGACGGCGGGGGCGAAGACAGCGGTGACCCCGTGCCCCTTGAGGGCGTCACGATCGGCGGTGAGGTCGCGCGGGTACCGGTCGAAGTCTTCCGACGGCCCGAACTGCAGCGGGTTCACGAAGACCGAGACAATGACGACGTCGGCGATCTCTCGCGCGCGCTCCACGAGCGCGAGGTGCCCGTCGTGCAGCGAGCCCATCGTCGGAACCAGCGCGATGGTCGAGCCGGCGGTGCGAGCAGCGTCGAGTCGTGAACGCACTCCCGCGATCGTCGTCTCGACAGCGGGTGGGGTGGGGGCAGTCACCGGTCGATGCTATCGACCGTCGCGCTCTGCAGCGCATTCTCGACGGCAGAGCGCACTACGGCCCCGAGCACGCGCCCGGGTTGCTCGACCCCGATCGCCCGCAGCGCCTCGATCGATTGGCCGACGATCGCTGTCGAGAACTGCGAGGCTGCCGAGACGGCTTCGGCGTAGGCCGCGCGGTCGTCTTCGTCAATCACGATCGGCTCTGCACCCATCTCCACCACGAGGGCCTGGGCGATCGGCAGCACGGGGGTCGGCGCCGTCACGGCGCACCACGCGTCGCGCAGGCGGGCGAGGTCGACGCTCGTGCCCGTGAATGCGAGGGCCGGATGCACCGCCAACGGAATCGCACCCGCAGCCCGCGCGGGGTCGAGCACCGCCACGCCGAACGGGGCAGCAGTGTGCAGCACGAGCTGGCCGGGCTGCCAGGCCTCCAGAGCCGCGAGCCCGGCGACGAGATCGGCCAACTGGTCGTCGGGCACCGCGATGATGACGAGCTCGCTGCGCTCGACCAGTTGCGGCACGTCGAGAACGGGAACTCCGGGCAGCATGCTCTCAACCCGATCGCGCTCGTCATCGGTGGCGGCCGAGATGCCCACGAGCGCATGCCCCGCGCCCGCGAGCGCGGCACCCAGTACCGGCCCCACCCGACCCGCTCCGATGATGCCGACGCCGAGCCGCCCGTCGCGCGCGCTCATCACGAGCGCCAGCGGTGCGAGTGGTCGGTCTCGGCGCTGCTGATCGCCGCAGCCTCGACCTCGTCGAAGAACCGCATGGCGTCGGCGCGGTCGAGCGCGCCGAGCGTCGGCGAGATCGGCCCGGCCACGGTGTGGGCGTGAATGGCCGCGAGCCGCAGCCACCGCAGCACGGGCCCTTGGTTCACCGACACCGACTGCAGCCGGGCGAAGGGCACGATCGTGAGGCCGCGCCAGATCGCGCCGGTGCGCAGCAGCACGGCCGCTGACGTGAGGGCGAAGCCATTGCGACGGCGCGAGAACCAGCGGATGCCCCGAGCCCTGGGCGGTGAGATCGTGAAGCCGCCTTCGTCGCCCGAACCGAGCAGCCCGAGTTCGAGCGTTGCGCGGGCTTCGTCGGTCGCGACGTCGGGCAGCAGCAAGCCGAGTACGGCGCGAACATCATCAAGGTTGCCCACGGGCAGAATCGTCGTCTGCTGCTGGCCGGCCGCACCGTTCTGTGACGACCGCGATGCACGGTTGACGGCGATCTGCCACCAGCCCGCCGGGCGCCACAGCAGCGGCTGGCTGACCTTCACCGAGTGGATGCGCCCGGGCGGCAGGGTCTCATTCGTGGTCGAGAGCAGCCCGAAGCCGACGCGCACGCCGTCGGGAGTCGAGGCGATCGAGTAGCGCAGCGACCGGGTGAAACGCGCGATCGCGAAGCCGGCGAGACCGATGAGCGTCGGGAACATGGCAAAGAGCAAGAAGTATTCGCCCGTCACACCAACGAAGATCGCGAGCCCGATCATGAGCCCGACCAGAATGATCGTGGTCTCGCTCAGCAGGATCGAGCCGATGAGCCGCCCCGGGTTCATGCGCACGACCGACGTGGGCGCGGTCAGCTCGACATCGAGCTCGGGGGCGAGCAGTTCTGAAACCCGCGAGTCAAGCAACCCGCTCGCCAGACGCCCGTCGACGTCCACCGCACCGTCGACCACGGTCTCGCGCCGTGCTCCTGACGCGAGCAGCAAGATGTCGCGGCGCAGGGCGTCGGCGTCGCGACCGCGCAGATAGGCAAGCTGCACGTTGGCGTCGTTGCCCGCCGACGAGACTTCGAGCTTCGCGGCGCCGAACAGGCGGGGAATGAACGGGCGGGCGATGTTGATGCCCTGAATGCGATCGAGCCTGCCCTTGCGATTCGTGCGGAACACGATGCCCGAGCGCACCTCGACGACCTCGTCGGTAATGCGGAAGGTGTGCATGCGCCACGAGAACCAGAAGCCCGCGACGATGAGAAGCAGCACGCCGAGGCCGGCGAGCAGAGCGACAAGGATGAGCTCTTCGCGCACGATGAAGTCGATCGCGTCCGACTCGAGATCACCTCCGGGGGGGCCGGGAATGAAGACGTCGTCGGCGCCGAAGAACAGCTCGACGAAGCGGTCGCGCAGGTTGACGATGAGCACACCGATGATGGCGA
>JBBQKE010000048.1:0-8731 GCA_038326585.1 Actinomycetales bacterium
CCAACCGGCGAAGTCGGGCCCACTGGCGAAGTCGGGCCCACTGGCGAAGTCGGCCCGACTGGCCCGACCGGAGACACCGGGCCCGTCTAGCCCCAACCTCGCGGCGCCGTGGTCGCGCTATGCAGCGGCAGTCGGCAGGCCCTGGAATGCGCTCGACGGCAGGTCTTTCTCGTCGTTGCGCACAGCATCCAGAATGCGCGTGACCACCGCTGCGGGCACGTAGCCCGCGGGGAACGCCGGGCGCTCTCCCGCGACCGGATGCAGCGACAGTTCAGTCTCGGTGTGGCCGGGGCGAGCATCAATGACGCGGATGCCCGAGCGCCGCAACTCGCGGGCCGCAACCTGATGCGCCGCAGCCACGGCAGCCTTGACCGCGCTGTAGGCGCCGATGCCGGCGGTCGGAGTCTCGCTCACCACGCCGCTGAGCGAGACGACGAACGGTGAACCGCCGGCCGCCGCTGACTCGGCGAGTGAAGGCGCAGCGGCCCGCAGCACCCGCATCGGGGCCATCACGTTGATGCGCCACAGCGTCTCGAAGGTCTCGTCGGTGGTGTCGGTCAGCGCTCCGAAGGCCACGACTCCCGCGGCGTTGATGACGCCGTCGAGCTTGCCGTGCGCCGTGTGGGCGGCCGCCACGAGGCTGCGGGCGGCCCCGGCGTCGTCGAGGTCGGCCGGAATCAGAGCGGCCCCGGCGATGTCGAGGTCGTCGAGGGCGAGCATCGACCGGCCGGTGAGCGTGAGGAGCGCGCCTTCCGCCGCGAGTTGGCGCGCGAACTCGCGGCCGAGGCCGCCCGTCGCACCGAGAACGAGAATGGAGGCACCGGCGGGATCAGTCATGGACGCCACGGTAGAGCCGCACTCTGGGAACATGCAGAATGCGCCCAGGGAGCATGGCGCTGCCGCTCAGGCGCGAGCGGCGAACTGCAGCGCCTGCTGGGCGAACGCGGCACCCACCTCATGCGCCTGGTCACGATAGCGACGCCAATTTTCGTGGCTGAGTCGCTCGTGCTCGTCGGGGTCGAGACCCTCGCGCTCGTACACTCCGCGCCCGCCCGCGATCCACGCGAGTTGGGTCGCGAGTCCCACCTCGAGGTGAAACTGCAGGCCCCACGCCGCATCGCCCACACGGTAGGCCTCGATGATGCCGTCGGTCTCGGCGAGAAGCTCGGCACCCTCGGGCAGCTCATGGCTGTCGAAGTGGTAGTGGTAGACATCGATGCGCCCGTCGTCGGCCGAGCGGGCGAGCGGCGCGACGACCGGGTCGTCATGCGCCGCGGCCGTCAAGCGCGCGCTGGTCCAGCCGAGTTCGGGCACAGGTGAGGGGCGAAAGGCTGCTCCCGCGGCGGCGGCGAGCAGCTGCGAGCCGAAGCAGAGCCCCAGCACGGGCATCCCGATCTCGAGCGCACGTTGCAGGAGCTGCTTCTCGTGCGTCATCCAGGGGTGCTTCGGTTCATCGGGCACTCCGGCGTAGGCGCCGAGCGAGATGATGCCGCTGAACCGCTCGAGAGCATCCAGTGCCGGCGCGCCCGCGGAGTCGCGCTCGACGTCCCATGTGACGATGCGCAGGCCTGCCTCGACGAGCGGCGGTGCGAGTTCATTGAGGTTGTCGTCGACGTCGTGCAGCACGACGAGCACCTCGGGTCGGCTGTCGCTCACTCGCTATCGATGGCCGACTGCATTGACACGATGTAGTCGCGAATCGTCGGAACACCCTCGAGCTTCTCGCGAAAGAAGGTGTTGACGAGGTTGATGACGCGGTTCTGCGCTGCCTCGAGCTCGCTCGTGCGCTGCTCGCCCGTGCCCTGCCCCTCAAGGGTGCGTCGCAGACTCAGCAGTGCGCTGACGATCTCTGTCTCTTCATCGCCCTCGAGAAGGTCAATGACCTGCAACACGAGGGTGTCGGTCTGGTCGCGCACCGAGTCGATCGGAATCGTCGAACCGGGCTGAGTCGCGTTGTCGAGCGTCGAGATGAGCGACCACACCTGGTAGAGGATCGTCGCCGGCTCGTCGAAGAGTTCGCGCACATAGGCCGCATCCAGATGACGGCCAGAGAGCCGGAAGATGTTGTACATGCGCTTGGCGGCCTTGCCGTAGTTGAGCTGCTTCGTGAGGTACTTGCGCACCTCTTCTTCGAGCCGGTCGACATATTCGTCGAGTGCGTCGTCGCTGACGAACTTGGCCACCTTGGCGAAGGTCGGCATCGCGTCGGCATCGAGGTACACCTCTTGAAAGTAGGCGTCGAGGTATCCGTCAAGCGCCACAATCTCGCCGTCGGGGGCCTCCCACGTGACGTCGATGACGTTGCTCGCGTTCGACAGCACCTTTCGCGCAGGGTCGCAGACGACCCAGTCGAGCTTGCACCAGCCGGGGTCGAGCGCGGCCTCCTGCCAGGTGAGGGTCTGCACGCTCCCGTCGGCGTGGGTGAGCTCGATACTCTCGGCCTCAATCTCGCTCGGAGTCCACGTGATCGGGCTGCCCTTCTTGCGGGCAACCCCACCGTGCAGGCAGTCGGCGGGGTAGCTGCCCAGCTTGCCCTCGAGAAACTGGAAGGGATCGCCGGTCGCAGTGCGGCGGGCAGCCGAGCGCATGCAGTCAGCCATGATGAGGCACGCCTCTTCGCGAGTGTCGGCCTTGATATTGAGGCGCTGAAAGTAGTCGCAGTCACCCGGGTACGACTGAATCTTCGACTGCGCCGCCGAGCCGCTGAGCGCGAGCGCCCCCTCGACGACGCCCTCGGGGCCCGTGACCTCGACGATCTCGCCGATGTGTCGAAACCGCTCCAGATCGCGCGCAGTGAAATCGAGCATGCTAACCCGGTGGCCGAAGGTTCCGCTTTCGTGTTCGACGATGTGGTCGTCACTCTCGGCATCGGCCGCGATCGCGGCAAGCCACTGCAGCGCGCCTTCTTCATCGAGCTGCACGCCGAGGCGGGCGGCTGACTCGCGAATACGGGCGAGGTCGTCCGCAGGAGTCTCAGTCGGGGGCGTCATCGGCAAACCTCTCAGATAGGTGCGATGCTCGCCTCGGTCAGTCGCGCGTGGCTCGTTCCGCTCGTACCGCACGGAACAGCGCCGCCTGGTCGCGAGCGTCGTCTAGGGCATTATGCGTGAGATCGATGGTCAGCCCATAGCGTTCGGCAACATTCGGCATGCTCGTCTGAGCCCAGGTCGACCCCGTCACGCCCAGGTAATACGCCTTCACGTCGAGGGCCGAGTGCCCGAACGGGTTGCGCCCGAGGTAGCGGTCGAAGTAGTCGGCCACGAACATCCAGTCAAACGGGGCATTGAAGCCGACCATCACGGCCCGGCTTCCGACGGGGCTGACTGCCTCGATCCAGTCGGCGAACGACCGCATCGCCGTCTTCGGGTCGGTGCCGGATGCTCGCAGCCCGTCGAGCGTGAATCCACCGACCTTCATCGCCGAGTCGGTGGTGTTCTCGCGGTCGGGCTGCAGCTCGGCGTAGAAGTGGTCGGGTGCGTCGGCGCTCGACTCATCGATCAGGCACGCGCCGATCGACAGCATGGCGTAGTTGCTCGGGCTTGGCCCGGCCGCCTCGATGTCGACGCTGATGAGGGTCGCCGGGCGGGCGTCGAGGGTGCGTGGCATGCAATTATTCTGCCGTGCTCAGCCGTCAGTCGAAGACGCTGCGGCTGGTCGCCGTGACCTGCAGCGGTATGCCCTGGGGCACGAACACACTCAGCACGGGTGGAGACCACACGGCGGCGAGAGTCACTCGGGCGCTCAGGCCGTCTGGTGTTGTCGCTGACACGAGCCGAAGCCCGTCGTGCCCCGAGCCCGGGGCACGCGCGAGGTAGTCGGCCGCGGCGGCGGTGACCTCGGGCTTCGTCAAACGCGGGCGCAGCACCCCCTCGGGCGTGAGGCGCACGGCGGCGAGGTCGAACGACTCGGCCCCGGCGAGCGCGGCACCGTCGGCGAGCGTGAAGAGTCGCGTGCGCTCGAGGTAGAGCGAGGTCGCTGCACTGCCGAGCAGCACGACAGCGAGGGCGAGGGCTCCGAAGCCCGCGATCAACGGCAGGATCGAGCCGCGGTCGTCACGCCACACCCTCACCGCGCGCCCCAGAATCGCGAGACCTGCTGGGTGGCGCTCGCCTCGACGGGCACCGCGAGCGGCACGCGTAGGTCGAACACGGGCGGAACGAGCGGCAGCGGCACGCGCACCGCTACGTCGACGGTGACCCAGCCACGTCGGGTGTGGCACTGCCCCGGGTTAGGTGCGCAGCTGATGCTGAGCGAGGCGTCGCTCGGGTCGAGTGCGTGGTCGGCGAGTGCTAGGTCGAGGGCGCGCTGGGCGGCCGCGGTTCCGGCTGCGGTCGACTCGGCCTGCACGAACACCCGCGCTCCCTGCCGGGCAGCGCCTTCGGTCGCGAGTGCCGCCGACTGGATGGTGCCGAGCGTCAGGATCAGATAGATGAGCGGCACGAGCATCAGCAGCCCCGCCGTGATGAACTCGAGTGAAGCCGAGCCGCGGTCAGAGCATCCGTCGATGCGTTTCGATGCGGGGTCACCGGAGGGGCTCAAGGGCCGCACGACCGCTCACCTCCAGGGTGTCGTCGAGGCCGATCATGCCGATGAGCGGCAGCGGCGAACGCACCTTGATGATGACGACCGGATGCCCGCTAAACGCCCCCGTACCCGCCGAGATGCTCTGCGCGTAGCTCTCGCCCAGGGCCGCGGTGATGAGCTCACGACTGCGCTCAATGCCGGCGGGCAGGGAACTGTCTGCGAGCGCCGCGAACCGCGCACCCTCGGCGGCGGCATCGATGAGGGTCGTGCGAATGTGCAGGGCGAACGCGACCTGCAGCACGCTGAGCGTCACGAGGGTCAGCAGCACGCTGACGAGCACGAATTCGACCGGGGCCGAGCCGCGGTCGTCGGCGAGCCGCGCGCGCAGTGCCAGCATCAGAGGCCGCCGCGGGTCAGAAGCCGGTGACGCGATCGATGGCCTGCTGAAACACGCCCTGCAGGGCGGGGCCCGCGAGTGCCCAAATCAGGATGACGAGCCCGGCGGTCATCAGTGTGATCAAGACCCAGCCGGGGACATCACCCCGATCGTCATCGGCCTGGGTGAGAAAGTCGAGGAATCTGCGCATGCGGGCGATTGTGGCGCGGCTGACACTCGCGCGTCGCAGGCTGTCCACAGCGGGCAACGTCAGTCAAGGGTTCGCCAAGGGCGCGTGCGGCGGGCATGCTTGAGTCGTGACCGACACTCGAGCGCCCGCGACCGTGTCGCTCGAGCGCCTGCGCGCATCGCTCGCCGACGCGGGCCTGAGCCTGCACCTCGACGGCATCTTCGAGCAGCGCGAGGCAGCGGCCGCCGCCGTGCGGCAGATCGACGACTACATTCGCCCGCGCCTCGCCGACCTCGACGCTCCCCTGCTGGCCGTCGTCGGCGGCTCGACCGGGTCGGGCAAGTCGACCATCGTCAACGCGCTGCTGGGGGTGGCGACGACACGCGTGGGGGTCATCCGCCCCACAACACGCCAGCCGATTCTCGTGCACTCCCCGGTGGATGCCGGCTGGTTCGCGAGCGATCGCATCCTTCCCGGGCTCGCGCGCGTGCGCGGGCGGGTCAGTGCGCCCGGCACCGCCGCGAGCGCTGCGGGCGACACTCCCGAGGCGGCGCGCATCAGCGAGCTCATGCTGCTCGAGCACGAGGCCGTTCCGCGCTCGCTCGCGATCATCGATGCCCCCGACATCGACTCGGTCGCCGACGAGAACCGCGCGCTCGCCGCGCAGTTGCTCGCCGCCGCCGACCTGTGGCTCTTCGTCACGACCGCCAACCGCTATGCCGACGCGGTGCCATGGCGCCTGCTCGAGGGTGCCGCCGCTCGGCAGATCACGGTCGGGGTCGTGCTCAACCGCGTTCCGCCCGGAGCCGTCGACGAAGTGCTGCCCGACCTGCGCACGATGCTCGCCGACCGCGGCCTCGCCGACGCGCCCGTGTTCACGATCGACGAGCAGCCGCTCGATGAGCTCGGCATGCTGCCCGCGACTGCGGTCGACGGCCCACGCGCGTGGCTCGAGGGCATCGCCGGCGACCGCGCATCCCGCGCCCGCATCGCCGCACGCACTCTGAGCGGCGCGATCACCGACCTCGACACGCGCGTGGCCCGCATCGCGGATGCTCGCCAGCAGCATCTCGACTGGCTCGACGGTGCCGAAGCCGCCGCCGATGCGCACTACCAAGCAGCGATCGACGCGGTCGACGCCGCGACGCAAGACGGCGCGCTGTTGCGCGGCGAAGTGCTCGCGCGGTGGCAAGACTTCGTGGGAACATCCGACATCTTTCGCAAACTCGAGTCGTGGTACGCCCGCACGCGTGACAGCGTGACGGCGTGGGTGACCGGCAAGCCGAGCCCCGTCATCGAGGTCGAGACGCAGATCGAGACCGGGTTGCAGGCCGTCATCATCGACCAGGCAGGGCGCGCGGCAGCGGCGGCGTGGGCTGACCTCGAGCGCAGTGGCCCGGGGCGCGGCATCGCCGAGCAGCACCCTTCGCTCGCGGCGGAGAGCCCAGAGTTGCGCGAGAAGGCCTCGGCGATGATCCGCGAGTGGCAGGTCTCGCTCATGCAGCTCATCCACGACAACGCCGGCAACAAGCGCGTGCGGGCGCGTGTGCTGTCGCTCGGGCTCAACGTCGTCACCGTCGCGCTCATGATCGTGGTCTTCGCCTCGACCGGTGGTTTGACGGGTGGCGAGCTGGCGATCGCGGGCGGATCGGCCGTCGTCGGGCAGAAACTGCTCGAGACGATCTTCGGTGAAGACGCCGTGCGCCGGCTCGCGGCCGAAGCCCGCAGCGACCTGCAACGCCGGGTAGACGCACTGTTCGACTCCGAGGCCGATCGCCTCGGCACTGCGCTCGAGCCGTTGCGGTTCGGCTCGTCGCCCGAGGCGCTGCGGCGCGAGTCGCAAGCGCTGCTCGATGATGTGGCGCGAGCGGCGGAAGAGTCGTGAGCCAGGTCACCAGGAGCGGCGCAGTCGGCGCGGTGAGCATCCCGTGAGCGCCTCCAAGGCGACCCTCGACGAGCGCATCGCCGCTCTGCGCACCGTGACCGAAGCGGGTGCGGGGCGCATCCCGAGCGCGATCGCCGACGAGGCGACGGCGCTGCTGCAGCAGGCAGAGGCCCGCCGCGCGCGCTCCCCCGAGCACACGGTCGTCGGCGTTTTCGGCGCCACCGGATCGGGCAAATCAAGCCTCGTCAACGCGCTCGTCGGCGACGAAGTGGCCAAGGCGCACGTGCGGCGTCCGACCACCTCGCAGGCCCTCGCCATCACGTGGGATGCCGTGGGCGCCACCGACCTGCTCGACTGGCTTGAGATTCGCGAGCGTGTCGAGCGCACGCAGCCCATCGACCCGCGCGCGGGCAAGCTCGTGCTCGTCGACCTGCCCGACGTCGACTCGATCGAGGCGGGCAACCGTGCGATCGCCGAACGCTTGGCCGGCCAAGTGGATGCCCTGCTCTGGGTCGTCGACCCGCAGAAGTATGCCGACGATGTGTTGCACGCCCAGTTCATCGCGCCTCACGCGCGGCACGCCGCGGTCACGCTCGTCGTGCTCAACCAAGTGGATCTGCTCGCGGCCTCAGACCGAGCATCCGTCGTGAAATCGCTACAAGGAATCATCGAGCGCGACGGCCTGCCGCGCGCTCGCGTGCTTCCCGTGAGCGCCCGCACGCTCGAGGGCGTTGACACCCTCAGATCGGCCATCGGCGACCTTGCCGCTGCGCGCAAGGCTCGGGATGCCCGCCTCACCGCCGACGTGCAGACGCTCGCCGCGCGCATCGACGATCCGGGAGTCGCGGCTCGTCTCGACAAGCATGCCGCTGAGCGCGTGCGCGACGAGGTCGGCGCGGCGGCCGGCGTCGACGTGGTCGCAGCCGCCGTCGCGAGCTCGTATCGCAAGCGCGCCGGGCAGGTCACCGGATGGCCGCTCGTCTCGTGGATCGGGCGGCTGCGTGCCGACCCGCTCACGCGCCTCGGGCTCGGGCCGAAACGCCGCGGTGCGAGCAAAGACAGCGACCCCGACGTGCACCGCACGAGCATGCCGCTGCTCAGCGCGGGTGCTCAGGCGAAGTTGTCACTCGCCGTTCGCTCGTTCGCCGATAGCGCCGCTGACGGCCTCGCCGGGCCATGGAAGGCAGCGGTGCGCACGGCGGCCGAGGGCGCCCTCGATCGACTGCCCGCCGACCTCGATCTCGCGATCGCGCGCACTCCCCTGCCGGCGAAAGGCTCGTGGTGGTGGGTGCTCGTCGGCATCGTGCAGTGGTTCGCGATCGTGATCGGCGTGGGCGGTGCTCTTTGGCTCGTCGGCGCTTCGCTGCTGCCGACGTTCGGGATGCCCGCTCTGCTCATTCCGCGCGTCGAGGAAGGGCCGCTCGAGGGCTGGGCGATACCGACACTGCTGATCGTCGCGGCCGTGCTCGTGGGAGTGCTGCTCGGGCTGTTGTCTGCCGTGTTCAGCGCGGCTACTGCCGCGTCGCGCCGGCGTCGCACGCGGCGACGCCTTCTCGCCTCGGTCGACGAGGTCGTGCAGCGCGACGTGGTGGCGCCGGTCGGGGCCGAGCTCGACCGTGTGCGTGCGGTGGCTCAAGCGCTCGGGGCTGCGCGGCGCTGAGAGTGCGGGGTGCTGCGGGTGAGCATCCACGCCAGCGATCGGGCGAGGCTTGAGGCGCCCCGCCCAATCGATTCGTGACTACGC
The DNA here is from genome assembly GCA_038326585.1 of Actinomycetales bacterium. GTDB lineage: Bacteria > Actinomycetota > Actinomycetes > Actinomycetales > Microbacteriaceae > Microcella. The sequence goes on from JBBQKE010000048.1 coordinate 8,720, forward strand.
GCGCAGGTCGCG
>JBBQKE010000049.1:0-8605 GCA_038326585.1 Actinomycetales bacterium
CGGCGCTCTACGACGAGGGCTCATGGTCGTTCTTGAGCCAGATGTTCACCGAGTTGCGCACGGGTGTCGTCGAGACCGGGTTCCTACTCGCCGACTTCTACTACGGGCGCGAGAACGGCGAGTACATCGACAATTCGCTCGAAGCCTTCATCGCTATCAACTGCCTCGACTATCCGGTCGAGACTGATCGGGCGGTGATCGCCGAGCAGAACGAGCAGATTCGCGCCGTCGCTCCGACGACCGCGGGCGAGGGGTCACCGCTCGGCGACGTCTTGTGCGCCAACTGGCCCTTCTCGTTTGCGGGCGAACTCGCCCCGGTCAGTGGTGCCGGAGCCGCACCCATTCTCGTCATCGGCACGACGGGCGACCCTGCGACTCCATACATCTGGGCCGAGGCGCTCGCCGAACAGCTCGAGAGCGGCGTGCTGTTGACCTGGGTCGGCGAAGGGCACATCGCCTACGACGAGGGCGACCCGTGCATCAATGATGTGGTCGACCGATTCTTCATCACGGGCGAGGTGCCTGCAGACGGGCTCGTCTGCGATCCGACGCCATAATGCGCGCGCCTTGTCGTGCAGACAAACGGCCGTGATCGGCTAAGCTTATCGACCGTGCCGCGGCTCGCCGCGAGCGCCGCCTTAGCTCAGTTGGCAGAGCGTCTCACTCGTAATGAGAAGGTCGTCAGTTCGATTCTGACAGGCGGCTCCACTGCTTCTCTCAGCGCGACTCGATGATCGACGGCGCTGCACCACTCACCACCGGCGTGCTGCGGCGCACGGTGCTTATCGTGGCGGCGCTCAACCTGGCCTACTTCGTGGTCGAGCTCGTCGTGGCGCTCTCGATCGGATCAGTCGCCCTGCTCGCCGACAGCATCGACTTTCTCGAAGACACGGCCGTGAACCTGCTCATCGCCCTTGCGCTCGGCTGGTCGCTTGCCGCCCGCGCCCGAGTGGGCCGCGTGCTGGCGATCGTGCTCGTCGTTCCGGCGATCGCCGTCGTGGTTCAGCTCGTGCTGAAGGTGGGCGACCCCGAGCCCCCGGCGGCGGTTCCGTTGATCATCGCGGCCAGCGGCGCCGCGGTGGTCAACCTGGTGGCGGCACTGCTCTTGGCGCGCATCCGCAAGGCGGGTGGGTCGATGGTGGGCGCGGCCTGGTACGTCGCGCGCAACGACGTGATCATCAACCTCGCCATCGTGCTCATGGGAGTCGTGACGATCTGGGTCGGCACCGGCTGGCCCGACATCGTGCTCGGAACGCTCATCGTCGTGCTCAACGGGCGCGCGGCTTTCGCTGTCTGGCGCCTCGCGGGGGAAGAAACCCTTGCCGCGCTTGCGATGGCCGGCGAAGACGTCGACGACGACTGAGTCGCGCCACCGACGTCGCGACCTCACCGCGCAGGTGCAGAGCTAGCCGCGAGTGCGGGGGCCGATGAGTCCGATGCCCTGCACGACGCTGTCTGGCATGCCTCGAGCCAACGGTCTGGTCCGTGAGAGGGCGGCTCCCTCGCACATCTCGTACTCATTCGGCCACGTCTAGCCGAATCGGGCGTGCGAAGTGTCTGAAGCGGTGCGAAGAACGCACGCGGCGCGCTACCGAGAGGCGGCGACGCGCATGAGGGCGGGCTTGCGGAACGCGAAGCCCTCGGGCTCGGCGGCTTCGACTACCTGCAGGCGGCCGAGGCGATTCCACAGCGCCGTGATGGCGCCGGTCGTCTGTGCCCGGGCGAGGTGCAGGCCCAAGCACGCGTGCACGCCGAACGAGAACGACAGCGAGCGCGACGCGTTGGGGCGGAAGATGTCGAAACGCAGCGGGTCAGCGAAGTGCAGTGGGTCACGGTTGGCGGCCAATACGCTCACCCCGACGAACTCGTGCGCGGGGATCGAGATGTCGGCGATGACGACGGGCGCGGCGCTCCAGCGCTCGATGAACGACACCGGCGGGATCAGTCGGCGCGCCTCTTCTTGAGCTCCAGCCAGCAGGGTGCGATCATCCATCGCGGTGTTCTCTTGGTCGGGATGCTGGGCCAGCAGGTACAGCGTGTTCATCACCGAGGCCTGAATCGTCTCGATGGCGCCGAACAGCACGACGCGCAACTGGGCGGCGAGCTCGTCATCGCTGAGCCCGTGCGAGGCATCGTTCGCCACCTGCGAGGTCAGGGAGTGTCCGGGAGCTCGCCGCGCGGCGTCGAGCTCGTCGAGCAGCAGTGCCGTGAGTTCGGCGCGAGCCGCGTCAGCACGGCGCATCGGCTCGGGGTCGCCCGAGTACTCCATCGCCCCGGCGAAGTCGCTGTAGAAGCCGTCGATTCTTGTGGTGTCATGCAACGAGAGGCCGAGCAGCTCGCCCGCCATGAGCACGGCGAAGGGTGAGGCGAAGCGCGCGCCGAGATCCCAGGGCTCGCCTGCGCTGGCGCCGAGCTCGTCGATCAGGCGATGGGCGACCGCCGCTATGCGCTCGCCGTAGCGCTGCTCGATGTCGCGATTGCGAAAGGGAGCTTCGAAGGGCCGCCGCTGCGCGTCGTGCGACTCGCCGTCGCTCGTGAGCATCATGGGACCGAGCGAGTTGCGCACCATGTTCTGCTCGACCTCTACGGTCATCGGCGCGGTGGGGCTGAGCACCTCACGTGCGGCGTCACGGCTGGTGACAAGCCAGCCGCCGAGAGCGGGCATCCACGTCACCGGTTCATGCTCGCGCAGGTCGTCGAGTACATGTTCGTGACCCGCGAGCGCGAGGTCGTCGATCGTGAGGCGCGCACCGAGCGGAAACCGCGCGCGGCGGTCGGCATCGACCTCGTCGACGACAGCGGCCTGAGCGATCACCATGCGAACTCCTTCGTGTGCGAACAAACTCAGGCTAGGCACGTGGGATGCTGGGCGCAATGAACGCGCACTCCGGCCCGCGCGGCCTCACGGCTGTCGCCATCGTGGCGAGCATCGTCGCCGGCGTGCTCGTGGCCACGCAGCACCGCATCAACGGCGAACTTGGCCAACGCCTCGACGACGGTTTCACCGCGGCTCTCATCTCGTTCGGCAGCGGCTGGTTCATCCTCATGGCGATTCTCGCGGTGTCACCGCGAGGCCAGGAGGGGATTCGGCGGTTGGTGACCGAGGTTCGGGCCCGTCGCGTGGCACCGTGGCTGCTGCTCGGCGGGCTGGGTGGTGGGTTCCTCGTGCTTTCTCAAGGCCTCGTTGCAGGAGTCGTGGGAGTGGCGATCTTCGGCATTGCGACCGTGACCGGGCAGACGATCAGCGGCATGGTCGCCGACGCGACGGGGTTTGCCGGAGGCCGGCGTGCGCCCGTGACGGTGCGAAGAGCGGTCGGGGCGGCCTTGACACTCATCGCCGTTGTCGTGGCTGTGGTGCCCCGGCTCGAGACCGACGTGCCGCTCGCGGCGATCATTCTGCCCCTCATCGCCGGCATCGGCATCGGGCTGCAGCAGGCGGTCAACGGCCGTGTGCGCACCGAGTCAGGATCGGCGCTCGCCGCGACGACCCTCAACTTCACCGTCGGCACGGCGGCGCTCGTCGTCGTGACGGTCGTGCATCTGGCGATCTCGGGCTTGCCCGAGACGCCGCCGAGCAACCCGTGGCTCTACCTCGGCGGCGCGGTCGGCGCGATCTTCATCGCTGTGCAGGTCGTGACCGTCACCCGCATTGGCGTGCTCGTGCTGGGCCTGTGCCTAGTCGCGGGGCAGCTCGCCGGTGCCCTCGTCTACGACCTCGTGCTGCCGATTGGCGTGCCCACCACGGCCACGACGGCAATCGCGGTTGCCCTCACGCTCTTGGGCGTGACGATCGCGTCGCTCCCGCGCCGGGCTACTCGCCCTCTGCCGGAGTGAAGTCGAGCGCGAGCGAGTTCATGCAGTAGCGGTCACCCGTGGGCGTGCCGAAGCCATCGGGAAACACGTGCCCGAGGTGCGAGCCGCACGTGGCGCAGCGCACCTCGGTGCGCACCATGCCGAGCGAGGTGTCGTCGATGAGTTCGACTGCCTCGGGCCTCACCGACTCGTAGAAGCTGGGCCAGCCGCAGCCGGAGTCGAACTTCGTGCCGGCCACGAACAGTTCGGCGTTGCACGCGCCGCAGGTGTAGACGCCGGTGCGGCTCTCGTCGAGCAGCTCGCCCGTCCAGGCGCGCTCGGTGCCTGCCTGGCGCAGCACCTGGTAGCGCTCCTCGCCGAGCTCTGCCCTCCACTCGTCTTCGGTCTTCTCGACCTCATACGCCTTGCCGCTGGTTGCCGGGTTCTCGCCCATGACTCCTCGCTCCTCGCCCGTACTGGGCGGTCATCTCTCCCCATTAAACTCGCAACCGTGACCGACTCTTCCCCGATCTGCCGAACCTGGGGTCAGTTGAGTCTTGATGAGTTCTTCGAGATCGCCCGTCTGCGCACCGAGATCTTCTACCTCGAGCAGCGCATCGACGACATCGAGCTCGACGACTTCGACCGTGCGGCGTCGACCGAGCACTGGTATCTGACCGATTATTCCGGGCCCGCGGCGTACTTGCGGGTGCTCATTCACGATGTTCCGCAGGGCGGTGATCGGGATGCTCGTCACATCATCGGCCGCGTCGCCACCCGCGCTGACCGCCGTCGCGAAGGCCTCTCGCGCCGGCTGCTCGACGCCGTCATCCAGCGTCACGGAACCCAGCCGATGGCGTTGCACGCGCAGGTCGAGGTGCGGCAGGTCTACGCCTCGGTGGGGTTTGAGCCCTACGGTGACGAGTACGACGAGGCGGGAATCCGGCACATCGGCATGTACCGGGCCGCCCAGGCTGCCGCCGTACGCTGAGCGCACCATGATCGCCGCCTTCGCTCTTGTCGCTGCTGTGTCGGCGTCACTCTTCAGTCCGCAGGCCGCCGCACCCCCCGGGCTCGCCGTGGCCGTGCCGACGGACTGCGTCGTCACCGACGCCGCGTTCACGTGGGGGTTCAAAGAGTCGTTCCGCGCCTACATCAGCGGATCGATCGCGAACGGCGACTGGACGACCGAGGGCGGCATCGGGTACGAGACCCCGGTCTTCACCTCAGACGTGCTCGCAGGGCAGGTCGCGCTCGCGCCTCTCTCGGGCGAGCTCGCTGTCGACGGCGCGATGCGCTTCACCGGCCACGAGGGAATCCTCGACACCACGATCTCGAACGTGCGCCTCAAGCTCGTCGATGCGCAACTGCTCGAGCTGGTGGTCGACCTGCGCGGCACCACGCAAGAGTTCGTCGAGGTCGACACCGCCGACGTGCTGTTCGCGACCGGCGACATCGCCGCCGCGCAGTGGAGTGTCGAGGGCGACGGGCTGCTCATCACGGGCATTCCGCTGGTGCTGACGGCGCAGGGCGCCGAAGCGTTCGGCACGTACCCCGAGGGCGAGCCGCTCGACCCGCTCGACCTGCGGCTCACGACCGCTCCCGATTGCGCCGAGCAGGCCATCGCGGCACGGCAGGCGGGGCCGGGGTTGCTTGTTCCCCTGCTGCTCGTCGGAACCGCGATGCTCGCGGTGGCGGGCTCGGTGATCGTGCACCTTCGCTTGCGGGCGGCGAAGCGTCGCGCTGCGGCCCTGCGCGACGACTACTCGCCGGGAGCGTAGATCGCGCGAGCGAGCGCGTCGAGCACGGCGGGCGTGCGCGGGCCGAAGCTCAGCACCTCGCCGTCGGCCATATCGACGAAGCGGCGGTTCTCGCCCGCGCGCGTGAGACCCACGGCGGGCTTCTCGGCGATGAGTGCGTCGATGCCGCCGACGCTGTCGAGGCCGCCCGACATGACCAGGATGAGGTCGGGATTCGCCGCGACGAGTGCTTCGTCGGTCATGGGTCGCAGCCCCTGCCATCCGATCTCGCCCGCCACGTCGATGCCGCCCACCGCTTCGATGAGCTCGTCGGCGCCCGACTCTTCGCCGAACAGGTAGTAGATGCCCGAGGTTCCGCGCAGGTAGAGGAACAGGATGCGCACACGATCGGCGGGGGGTTCCGGGCGCAGCGTCTCGATGTCAGCGATAACTGCGGCGAGCTCCGACTCGAGGCGCTGGGCGAGCAGCTCGCCGGTCTCGGGTGAACCGAGCGCGGTCGCGACCTGGCGGGCGAGTTCGCCGGGGGCGGAGAGCCCGGGTTCAGCATCCACGTAGACCACGGTGATGCCTGCCTCGCGCAGCTGCAGCACGACGTCGGTCGGGCCGACGGTGCCGTCGGTGATGACGAGCGTGGGGCGCAGTGCGAGCACGGCCTCGCTGCTGATGGCGTGACCGCTGCTGGTCACGATCGGCAGGTCGGCGGCATCGGCAAAGGTCGTGGAGATGTCCCGACCGATGACATCGTCGCCGAACCCGAGCGCGAACACCGTGGCGGCGATGGAGCCGGCGATGTCGAGGGGCAGAATTCTGCTCGCGTCGGTCACGGTGATGTCGCGGTTGCCGGCGAGATCACGCGAGACGATCGTGGCGGGCAGGCTCTGCGCAGGAGAGTCGGTGACGGGCACGATCGTCGCCGAGCCGAGGAGCGCGGTCGAGGGCCCTACGTGGTCGCGCGGGTTCTCGAGCACGGTGAGTTCGCTGAGCGGCACCCGTGGCCCATCGCTCGTCGACTCTGCCGAGGGGGGAGCCACCGGCACTGCGCACCCGCTGAGCAGGGCGATCGCCGCGCCGACCGCGGCCGCACGCGCCCCCACCCCTCGCCTGTGCCGCGGAGGTGCACCCGCAGCGCGCGTCTCGGGACGCAGAGTGACAGGCATGGCGCTCCGAAAGGGGGAGAGAAGTATGACGGTTGTGAGGTGAGCCTAATCGGCGGGACTGAAAGCGAGATTGGCGCCGGCTGGGCGGCGAGGCGCTGGCGCGACATGAGCACGTGCCTCTCTCGTCGAGCTTCGCAGGGCATCCGCGAGCCGCCCAGGGCCGAAGGTCCTCTCGCTCTACCCTGATGCCACGATGGATGCCCGTTCAGACCCGATCGATGACCGCGCGCAGCGCGTGCTCGAGTTCGAACGTGCGTGGTGGGGCCACAGCGGTGCGAAAGAGCAGAGCATCCGCCGCGAGTTCGGATGGAGCGCCGCCCGCTACTATCAGGTGCTGAACGCCGTGATCGACGCTGAGGTCGCCGTGCGGTACGACCCGGTGCTCGTCGGTCGTCTTCGCGCGGTGCGCGACGATCGCGCTCAGCAGCGCCGCACGCGGCGCCAGGGCGTGACCGGCGCCGCCTGACCGGCTCTCCTCTCCACACACGCTCGAAAGGCTTCGCCCGCATGGCCGACTACGCTCACGATCGCTTCGACGAGATTCCCGCCGAGCTGGGTCGTGTCGGTGCACACCGCGCGCCGCGCGGCAGGGCTGGCGCGTTCATTGCCGTCGCGTGGGCAGCGCTCGCCAGTGGCGTTCTCATTGTCGCGGGGCTGTACGCCCTGTCGCTCATCAGCGATCGTGTCTCGTTTGAGATTCCCGGGTTCGACACGGCAGAACCCCTGCCGGCCCCGTCCGAGCCCGGAGCGCCCCCGCCGGCCCCGACAGCTGACCCCATCACGGATCCGTCGCTCGCCGAGCTGCCCGATGGCTTCATCATCACCATTCTCAACGGTGCGGGAGTCGAGGGCCTCGGCTCGGCTGCGAGCGACCTGCTGACCGAGCCCGGATGGCCCATCGGCACCGTCACGTCTGCGGCGCAAGACGACCTCGCCGAAACCGTCGTGTTCTACTCCAACCCAAACCTTGAAGGCGTGGCGCTCGGCATGACGGTTTTGCTCGGCACCGGTGTCATTGAACTCTCCGATGCCTTTCCGGGCGCCCCCATCACGATCACGCTTGGCGCCGATTTCGCCGATCTCGCATTAGGGTGACCCTCATGAGCAGGCGACTGCGCCGCGGTGCGGCATCCGTCTCGGGCGTGATCTCGCTCGCACTGTTGGTCGGCTGCGTCGCCGAGGCCCCGATGCCGACGCCCACCCCGACCACGCCTCCGTTTGTGTCGAGCTACGAGGCGCCTCCGCCTTTCGACATTGCGCCCCTGACGGGCGAGGTCGTGCCGGTCGGCTCAGCGACTGCTCCGGCTTTCGCCGCCAAGGTCGACAATCACCCGAACGCCCGACCGCAGGTCGGGCTCGATCGTGCCGACGTGGTGTGGGAGATTCTGGTCGAGGGCGGCCTCACGCGGTACGTCGCCGTGTGGCAGTCCGACATTCCCGATGAGGTCGGGCCAATCCGGTCGGTGCGCCCCGTCGACCCGTCGATCGTCGCACCGCAGGGGGGCATCATCGCCTACTCGGGCGGTCAGTACCGCTTCGTCGTCGCCATGCAGCAGGCGCCCGTCTACAACGCGATCCACGGGCAGTCCGACACGGCAGACACGATCTTCCGCGGCCAGAACGCGCCGTCGCCGCACAACGTGCTCGTCAGGGCACCGCAGATCATCGCCCAGCAGAGCGACCTCGAGGCGCCACCTCAACAGTTTCCGTTCGCCGAGAGCCTGGCGGCCGCCACCGCCACCAAAGAGGGCACGGCAACGACACGCATCGATGTGCGCATCGGCAGTGCGGCGACGCCCTCGTGGGTGTGGAGCGCTGACGTCGGGGCCTTCGTGCGCTACATGACGGGCGGCGCCCCAGACCGCGCGGCGAGCGGTGAGCAGCTCAGTGCTGTCA